>NZ_JABXKO010000059.1:0-66824 GCF_017114965.1 Nostoc sp. JL31 | reverse complement strand
GCCTATTTTTTCAACGTGGCTTTCAGGCTCTATCCCTTATGAAACAAGCGGTTTAGCCATGTTGTCACCCGTTAAGCCAGAAAATATTCTATTTGCTAATATTTAAAAATGCCACAGTGCTTGACCAATTAACGGATTGGTTGAGTAAGTAACGAATAAACAAATTTTTAATAGTCTGTATTTCCTCAGTTGTCAAATTTGCAGCCAGACGATCGGCAAAACTTGGTCGATTAAGATTAGAAGTAAATAAACGCTTGATAAAATTATCAGAGATGTGCATTTGTGTCAAATACTGTTCAAGAACCACTTGTACGTAGTGTCCATTTGAAACAAAAGCGTGACGCAAATCGTCAGCGTCCCAGTTAAGCATGGGGTCAGAGGTATCTGTATAAATAGCTTCTTCTGCTAAAACTAATCGCTCATACAATTGGGCATCGAGATTTTGGCTGGGCAGTAAGCGGTAAAATCTTTGGGTATGACGAGGTACTGTCTCAGCTAAAATAAGCTTGACTGAGTGCGGAAGCAATTGAGCTAAAATTTGAGCAGCAAGTCCCTTATCTGATTCCGAGGCTAGTATATTGCGCCCGATAATAGAGTCAAACTGTACATTTGGTGCAAGAGATGCCAGCATAGCAGGTATCTGTGCAGCAGATGCAGTAAAAACTATTGGTCGCATTGTTTCAGGAAGTGCCGCAGCTTGTTCAATTAAAGCATTGGCATCAGAGCTATTGCGAACACAGGCATAAACCCCACCTTCAGGAACTTGCCGGATTGCTTCCCAAGTAAGTAAACCAGTGGCGGCATTTAAATCCAATACTAAATGATGACGTTGTAATTGAGCGAAAGTGAAAATGCGATCGCGCACAGATGCTAATTGTGTACTTACCTGAGAAAGTGTGCGTTGCAACCAGCGCTCATCTGCTCGGTCAACAGTTCCATAAGTCATGATTTCCATTGGTGCAACACCAATACCTTCTACTATTGCAGCAAGTTGAGCTTCCCGACGACGTGCCACTTGTGTAGCGATTTGGTGTTCATAACCTTGGGTTGATGGTTGGTAAAACAATTGACCTTGCAAGCTGGTGGGTAAATATTGCTGTTCTACCCAATGATCTCGATAAGCGTGAGGATAGAGATAACCTGCTCCATGCCCAAAACCTTTTTTATCCCGATTGGCATCTTTAAGATGAGTGGGAACTTCTGCAACATTTTCAATTTCTACTGCTGCTAAAGCATCAAAAAAACCCATAAGGCTGTTGGACTTGGGTGCAGTCGCTAAATAAAGTACTGCCTGTGCCAAATGATAACGTCCTTCCGGCATTCCCACGCGATCGAATGCTTCGGCACAGGCATTTGTGACCACAACCGCTTGTGGGTCAGCCAATCCGACATCTTCGCTGGCCAGAATTAACATCCGACGGAAGATAAATCGGGGGTCTTCACCTGCATAAACCATTTTAGCCAACCAGTAGAGTGCTGCATCTGGGTCAGAACCTCGTAAGCTCTTGATAAAAGCACTAATGGTATCAAAATGGGCATCCCCTTCTTTGTCGTATAAAACAGCACGCTGCTGAATTGATTCTTCTGCTACTGCTAGGGGAATATGAATAACACCTGTAGCATCGGGTGGTGTAGTCTCTACAGCCAGTTGCAAAGCATTCAATAATGAACGAGCATCACCGTTAGCAACATTAACTAAATGATCTAAAGCATCTGCTTCAATTTGTACTGTTAACTTGCCATAACCGCGTTCAGAATCAGCTAGTGTTTGCTCAACAATTTTATATAAATCTTTATCAGTTAATTGCTGAAGTTGAAAAATCCGCGAACGGCTGACAAGTGCTTTATTGACTTCAAAAAAAGGATTTTCGGTGGTAGCACCAATGAGAATGATTGTACCATTCTCTACCCAAGGCAATAGAGCATCTTGCTGAGACTTATTAAAGCGATGAACTTCATCGACAAAAAGAATAGTTCGTTGATTATGGAACTTGCGCTGTTGTTGGGCTATTTCAATTGCCGCTCGAATTTCTTTAACTCCCGAAAGTACAGCATTGATAGCGATAAAGTGAGCGCGAGTGCTGTTGGCAATAACCCGCGCTAAAGTAGTCTTGCCAGTTCCTGGTGGCCCAGAAAAGATTAATGAAGACAGTTGATCCAAGCTAATAGCACGCCGCAGTAGCCTTCCTTGTCCGATAATATGATCTTGACCAACAAATTCATCAAGTGTCCGTGGACGCATCCGAGCCGCTAGGGGTGCTTCTTCTTCAGTTATTTTTGCAAGATGCTGGTCAAATAAATCCATTATTTAATTACTGCCAACTCTGATTTTTAAGAAAAATAAATTACTATCTGATTAATTCTGACAACATTTGCTCTAGAATTTCTTCGTCTAAGGAGTGCAGCATTGGTGGGCACCAAGAAATTCTTTGATCGCCCAAATCAAATCAATTGTCTTTTCTGAGAAATTCCTCATCGTAATGTCGCATACTCTATTGGCTGTCTCTTCTATCCACTGGGGTGTTATTCTTCAGGTTTTTGAGTATACATTCTATGCATATCTGAGAGTTGCAAGGATTTTTCATCTAAAATCCCAAATTGGTATGATTTATTTTTCGGAAATCCCTGAGTATAATTCTGATACCAATTGAAAAAGAATCCAGAAGCAGAATTCAAAAGTCACAACTTTCGTAGTGAGGGTCTTAAACCTCTGTAATTTATCCACCAGTCGGACTTCAATACAAGCAAGAGAATTCTGGCGAAGGTCGCTGGAGTGCGATCGCAGCAATTGATGAATCTGTACTGACTCCGGTGTTAAGTGCAGCACTCTTTGCTTGCTTGACGCGGCGAAGCAGACTTTGCCAACAAACTTTTGTCAGCCATACGCTATCAGTTTGGTGGGCATTATAAAAAAGCTAATTCCTAAAGAGGTTAGTCATGGGAACTCCTGATTCAGACGCACTAGTATTTTTTGGGGCCACAGGTGACTTGGCCTACAAGAAAATCTTCCCCAGCCTTGAGGCAATGGTACGACGGGGCAATCTTAATGTCCCAGTAATTGGGGTTGCCGGACGACCTTGGACGACGGAGCAACTTAGAGAAAGGGCACGTGATAGCTTAGAACATCATGGTGATATAGATCAAGCCGCATTTGAGAAACTTTCTGGACTACTCCAGTACGTTGCTGGTGACTACAACAAACCAGAAACTTACGAAAAATTACGTCAAGCCCTTGGTGATGCCACTCATCCCCTGTACTATCTGGCAATTCCACCCAGCCTGTTTGCACAAGTAGTATCAGGATTGGGCGAATCAGGGTGTGCTAAAAATGCGCGGGTGGTAATTGAAAAACCATTTGGACGGGATTTGGAATCAGCACGCGAGTTAAATAAAATTCTGGCATCAGTTTTTCCCGAATCTGCCATCTATCGCATCGACCATTACCTGGGCAAAGAACCACTGCTGAATTTACTCTATTTTCGGTTTGCCAACTCTTTTCTCGAAGCCATCTGGAATCGCAACTATGTTGAAAGCATCCAGATTGTGATGGCAGAGGACTTTGGCATTCAAGGAAGGGGGCGCTTCTATGAGGAGACTGGTGCAATTCGAGATGTGGTGGAAAACCATATGCTGCAAGTATTGGCTTCAGTGTGCATGGATGCTCCCGCCAGTACTGCTACCGATTCCATTCGGGATGAAAAAGAGCGTATTCTCAAAGCTATACCTTCAGTGCAACCTAATGAGATTATTCGCGGTCAATTTTCTGATTACCGCAATGAAGAAGGTGTTTCGCCTGACTCCCAAGTAGAAACTTTTGTTGCCGTGCGGTTATTTATTAATACGTGGCGGTGGTCAGGAGTTCCCATCTACATCCGGGCTGGGAAGAAATTGCCTGTTAAAACTACTGAGGTGATGGTCAAATTCAAGTGTCCACCTTTAGACGTGTTCCAGGAGGGAAGACAAGAAAACGCTAATTATGTTCGTTTTTTACTAGATCCAGAGGTAATTGTGGGATTGGGCGCTCGCACTAAAATCCCTGGAGAAGATATGATCGGCTCTGCGGTTGAACTCCTGGCCTTTTACGGAGGTGGGGACGAGATGGAACCCTATGAACGTCTATTGGGTGATGCCATGCGGGGCGATCCCACCTTGTTTGTACGGGAAGATACTGTAGAAGAGGAATGGCGGATTGTCCAGTCAATTCTCGATAACGTCACACCCGTTTACGAGTATGAGCCAAATACATGGGGGCCACCTGAGTCAGATCAACTGCTCTTGCCAAAGGATCAGTGGTATAATCCCTTGTCTAGAGAGTAGTATATATTACTCATAATCTGGGCAATATCAAGGAATTTGGCGAGATGCGATAATTTTAATCATTTAAAAAGTATTTTTTGCGCATTTAGCAGGAGATGCCGTTTACTTATAAATCCTGTATTCAACCTGTGACAGATGAGTTAGCAATTCGCGGTTATCACCAAGAATGGAAGCGCCTAATGAAAGCTAATTTCAAACTAACCGCACAAGCAGTTGAACATGATTAGGCAATCCAAATGAAAAGACCTAGATTTATTGAGCGTCATCACCTGTGGACAGAAAACCAAAAAGAAGCATCTGAAAAGATCGAGGCTGTTGTCAAAGAACGGGATCTATTGTTGATTCGTACCGCTTGGTCAGACCAGCATGGGATTGTTCGCAGCAAATCGCTCTTACCGCAGACATTTTTCAGCGCCTTAGAAAACGGTATGCAAATCAGCACAGGCACATTCCTGTTTGATACTGGTGGTGCAATAGTATTTAACCCGTTTGTTCCTGGCGGTAGTTTAGATATGCCTTTGATGACAGGTGCGCCAAATCTTGTGGCTGTTCCCGATCCTGATACCTTCAAAATTCTGCCTTGGGCAAAACGTACTGGCTTTATTCTCTGTGACGAGTACTTTCAAAATGGTCAGGTAATGCCCTTTTCCAGTCGCGGTATTTTGCGCCAATCATTGGTAGAGTTACATCAAAGAGGATTAGAGCATATTGTCGGCTTAGAAGTTGAGTGGTATCTAGCAAAGTTGTTAGATCCGATGTTAGCGATCGCTAATGTTGGTACTTCTGGAAAACCTGGTGAAACTGCGAAAGTTAGCGCTGTAGAGCATAGTTTCCAATATCTTTTAGAATCCCACAATCCAGAGATTCACGACTTGCTGCGCGTTCTGGCAGAAAACTTAGTTGAAATGGAATTGCCTTTAAGGAGTGTAGAAAACGAAGGAGGTGCGGGTCAATTTGAATTTACCTTTGACCCGATTCCGGCGTTGCAAGCTGCGGACACAATGATAATATTCCGAATGGCGACCAAGCAAATCTGCCGTTAACAAGGTTACATCGCATCATTTATGTGTCGTCCAGGATTGCAAGGTTCTTCTTCCAATGGCTGGCATTTGCACCAATCCCTTGTAGACGGAACCACAGGCGAGAACGCTTTCATGTCTGCAAACTCCAAATCCCTGATGTCAGATTTAGGTAAACACTTCGTTGGTGGTCTTCTTAAACACGCCAATGCCGCTTCTGTGTTTACAACCCCAACAATTAACGGCTACAAAAGATTTAGGCCTTATTCCCTAGCACCTGACCGTGCCGGATGGGTATTGGAAAACCGAGGGGCAATGATTAGATTACAAGGCGGTTATGATGACCCCACCACCCACATTGAAAACCGAGTTGGAGAACCAGCAGCCAATCCTTATCTGTATATGGCATCGCAATTGATTTCTGGATTAGATGGTGTAGATCGTAAACTTGACCCTGGCTCCCCAACAGAATCACCTTACGCTACAGAAAGTCCGACCTTACCCAAAAGTTTGCCAGAGGCGATTTCATATTTGAGCCAAAGCGAACTTTTTTCTCAAAAAATGGGGCAGCAGTTCATCAACTTCATCATAAAGATGAAACAGAGTGAAATCAATCGCTTTTTGCAGTCCGTCGCCGATCGGCCACCAGAAGACTACTTAAAACAGGTGACTAACTGGGAGCAAAGAGAATATTTTGAATTATTTTGAAGTGAATAATTCTTGGAAATGTCGCGCTTTTAAAGATCGGCCCGTACATCCTTGCTTAAGAAAAATTATTATATTTTTAACTTTATACAAGCATAATTGCACAAAAGTAAATATTTATCAAGGATGAATTAATACTTGTTTTGGTAAGTCAATACCTTTGCCACTTTACGAGGGTGAGTTGATGTATAAACTCTTATTTTGGCAAAGATATTGGTAAGTATTATGTCATATCATATAGGTACAGTATAAATTTAGATTCACTTGTTATAGGAGGAAGATTGTGTCTGAAAACAAACTAGAAGAGTTGAATGCACAAGCAGTACCATTCTTTGCTCGATTCTTGGAAGGGCAAAGCCTTGAAGACCTTTCTGATGAAGACTCAAAAGCGATTATTGGTGGTGGATGCAATAATGCCACAAAGAAGAATAAGGATGAACTTGTCCAAACTCTGAAGTTTCCATCCGATCAAGAAGATGGCGCAGTAACCAAGAAGTACCCTTCTGATAGTGATGAGTACGCTGTTACTCAGAAGTATCCTTCAGATGGTGATGACAGTTCGCCGTCTAAACCTGTATAGCTGCATACTTTTGATTAAACCAGAGATGCGGTTTTAAAACTATTGTCAGTATAAGAATACATTTAGCTTTGCCAACTTCATCTAGGGGTTGGCTTCCCATTAAAATTAAGTTCACTTTTTTAATATTTTGCTTTATCAAGAATTGACAATAGTGAAAATGCCAAAACTAATAAAAATCTTTTATGCACCTTGATCGTGATGTAGTTTTATTAATCACCCATAGTGGTGATTACTTTACAATAGATAGAGTTGCAGAAGCAGTTTCAAAACTAGGCGCACAGCCATTTCGTCTTGATACTGATAAGTTTCCGATCGCACTCCAACTCCAGGCTAATTTAAGTAACTCTGGTAGCAATCATACACTGCAATATAGCGATCGCTCCCTCAACACCGATCAAGTGCAAGCAGTATGGATGCGGCGTATTTGGCAACCCGATCTCGGTAAAGAATTGGCTCCACAATTTCAAGCAGCCTGTTCTAGTGAATCACTCGCAGTCTTAGATGGCTTTTGGGACAGCCTGAGAGAAGCTAAGTGGGTGGATGATTTACGCCAGATAAGTGCAGCTGAAAACAAGTTACGCCAACTGCGGGTTGCATCGGAAGTAGGTCTTGTCATACCTCGGACTCTTGTCACCAACAATCCTCAAGAAGCACGAGAATTTTTCCACCAAGTTAAGGGAAAAATGATTGTCAAGCTGCTCAGACCTCTTTCTTCTGGGATGCAAGTCTCCTCTTTTTTCATGTATACCAGCGTTGTTAAAGAAGAAGACTTACTTGATGCTGAAACACTGCGCTATTGTCCAGTTATGTTTCAAGAACAAATCCCTAAACAGCAAGAACTACGAGCAGTGTATGTGAATGGCAATCTCTTTGTCGGAGCGCTAGATGCGTCTAAGTATGCAGCATCTACCCAGGATTGGCGACGTGAGACAAAAGAGATTCTTACCTGGCAACCAGAGCAATTACCTGATAAACTAATCCGTCGTTTGGATGCCTTTATGGCTAAGTTTGGACTGATTTTTGGAGCATTTGATTTGATTAAAACGCCATCAGGAGAATATGTTTTTTTAGAAATTAATCCTACAGGAGAGTGGGGGATGCTGGAGAGAGATTTGGACTATCCAATTGCTCTAGCTATTGCATCTGCACTACTTTCAACAAGCCCGAAGTAAAATGCTCTTACTTAAAAATTCCCAACCAACTGATAACCCCTATATTTATCTGTAGCGTACTTCATTCTCCATATTTGTACATGACTATTTTAATTATTACTCACAGCCAAGATAACGAAAGTATTCCTCTAGTTATTCAGGCAATTGAAGCCCAAGGAAAGAAAGCATTTCGTTTTGACACAGACCGATTTCCCACAGAAATGCAGTTAGATATTTACTATGGTAGTACTAAGCGAGTGATTCTGAGTGTCGATGACCAGACATTAGATTTAAATGAAGTGTCAGCAGTTTGGTATCGGCGCATTGCAATTGGGTCAAAAATTCCCAACTCGATGGACAGGCAACTTAGAGAAGCCTCACTGAAAGAATCTCGCGTCAGCATTGAGGGAATGATTGCTAGTATCAGGGGGTTTCATCTTGACCCTCTGCCAAATATTCGCCGAGCCGAAAATAAGCAACTGCAATTAGAAATAGCAAGAGATATCGGTCTAGATACGCCTCGCACTCTGACTACAAATAATCCAATAGCAGTAAAGCAATTTGCCCAAGAGTGTCAGCAGGGAATGATTACCAAAATGCTCTCTTCCTTCGCTATTTATGATGAACGAGGGCAAGAAAAAGTTGTGTTTACAAATCCAATTTCATCAGAGGATCTAGACAACCTTGATGGCTTACGTTTCTGCCCAATGACATTTCAGGAGAAGATTGCCAAGGCATTGGAATTGCGGACAATTATTGTAGGTAAGCGTGTGCTAACGGCTGCGGTTGATTCTCAAGTTTTGGATAAGGCACGTTACGACTGGCGCAAACAGGGAATCGCCTTACTCGACGCTTGGGAATCATACACTTTGCCCGAAGATGTCGAAAAGAAATTGCTCAAACTCATGGCAGAATTTGGTTTAAACTATGGGGCGCTTGATATTATTTTGACTCCTGATGGTCGTCATGTATTCCTTGAAGTTAACCCAGTTGGCGAGTTCTTCTGGCTGGAACGCTGTCCTGGCTTACCGATTTCCCAGGCGATCGCTGAGGTTTTAAATAATTCAGCTAATTGATTACAACTTATCTTTAGCTGGCGTTGCGATACCGCGCTTAACTAGACCCGCTTCTAGTTCCTGAATGAATTTTAAATCTTCCTCCAATAGAGGCTGGCTTTCGCTAGAAGAAAGATTTTTTTCCATAAAAGCAAATGCTTGCCGAAATTGACGCGGATTTGCTTTAATTAGCGCGTCAAAGTGACAGGGAATAATCTGCTGAAAATCCCAATTGGCAACTGTATCAGCCCAGTTGAGGACTTGGCTTGGTCCTTGAGGAAAAATGAGGATTTGCAAAATCGGTGCGACAAATGGTCGTCCCTGACCTCGTAGAGCATCGAATGCCTGCTTCCAGTTTTCTTGCCAGCGAAAAGGAAATAAACCAAAGTACGTTTTTAGCGATCGCTGTGGTGCTTTGAGAGCATCACGAAACATCTGTCCGATTGAAGCAACTTCTAAGGCACTTGGACGGAAGTAAAGCGCAAACAGTGAAATGCGTTGCCATCCCTTGCGGCGGTTGTCTTCATTGTCGTCAATCGTTTCCCAGGCATTGTCCCTGGCATGAAACAGTAAGGGATAAGGATCTAATTGGAGGATTTCTGGTGGGTCAATTGGAACAGAAAGTATAGAATCAGTTACAAGCAGAGTGCGCGATCGCTTGTGAAACACTGCAACTTCTGCAAAAGATCCTCGTCCCAAGTCGATGTCCAATATTGCATAGTCAAACTCTAGAGCGAAGGGAGCAAGGCTTGAGTCCTCTGGGAGTTCTTGAGTTCGTTTTTGGGGAAAGCCTAGCCAACTAAGCGGCAGGTTGAACGGGAAACTCCACTGGTGCGGGGCAACAAAGACTTGTGCTTGAGGAAAGCGACGAGCAAAGGGGCCAACGAAGACTTTATGCTCCAAACCAGAACTGGTTGGCAGTAAGATGTACTTAACTTCACCGTGCTTTGCTACCAACTCATTAACCAAGCGGACACACTCAGTTGTTGGAGCAACGGGTGCATAGACCAGAAGTCCTCCCGCAGAGAGCTTGACGATAGTCATGCGAATCGGCACGATGGTGTAGAGAATGCCGTGAAGCTGATCGAATGTCCAAATAGTGTCCTGAACTATTTCCTTACGAAGTGTCCGCCGCCTGCCGTAGGGGTAAAGTGGGACAGCAGCCCAGAATGGCCATGACCAATCCTTGGGGTTGTTCAAAGAAGACATCCCTCGATCTTGTAGTTCAACCCTCGACTGAGATCCTTGTGAGTTCATCGTCGTTCCATTGTCCTGGCGTGGGCCAGTTATGAAAGTGCTGTAGTGGCTACAAGATTGATATAGCACGCTTGTCGAGCAAGGGCAACTGCCTACAATTGCAACCAGAAGGTATAGAATTTCAATTTTGAAAATTGGGATAAACGTTTTATGCAAATATACTGAGCCAGATAGCGAGGGGGAGTAAGGTAAAAATAATAACTCTTAACTCCTAACTCCTAACTTTTAACTCCTTCACGTTCCTGGTAAATTTTGCAAACGTTGATCCAAATGACTACGCTCTGCCAAAACCTTTACCAACGGGCCATGTGAAGTAAATTCTACAATACTGACCGAAGCAACAGGGCATCCCAAACGAAAACGGAAACGTCCCACATCAATCCCTAATACACTACACAGAATAATTCTGATAGTTGCCTTGTGTGAAACCACTAACACATTACCACTAGTGTAATTTTGCTTGATTTCTTCAATTACCTGCAAGGCACGATAAGCAATTGTAACCGCCATTTCTCCACCAGTAGGCGCATTCCAAGCGGGATCTGCTGACCAGCGAATATAATCATCGTGATATTCACGGCTAATTACTTCTGCCGTTTTTCCTTCCCACAAGCCATAGTTGATTTCCTTCAAACCATCCCTAAGTTGTGGTTCTATCCCTATTGCTTCATACAAAGGTTTTGCTGTCAATACAGTTCGCTGCATTGGACTACAAAATATTGCTGTCCAATCCATAAAACTATATGTGTCTGCAAAAGCCTTTGCCATCTCCAAGCCTTCTGGAGTGAGTTCTGAGTTTATAGAACCGCAAAAGGAATTATTGCGGCTGCATTCTGTCTGTCCGTGACGGAGGAAATAAAGAGTTAGGTTCACGGTATATTCTCATCGATTGTGAATTTAACAGCACTAACAATCAGATGTAGCTGAAGATAGTTAATGCCTGTGGTATATTACTACAATTGTTGAGATTTGAAATAATTTTCAGATTGGACAAAGTTGCCTTAGCTACGCTCGTCGTAGACATTGCTATTATTGCTTTCTAATAATTATAAGAATAAATTAAGCATAAATATAGAGACGTAATTAATTACGTCTCTATAAAAGAAAAGTTCTGTCAATCAAGCTAGTCCTTTATCTTTCAACGCTTGCTAAGAAGAGAATAAAGGTGCATAGCATTGAATGTTTAGCATTTCGTAATTTTTTCCTGCAAAAATGGAATCCACCCCATTTATATCCCTAGAGTTTCTGCAAAAAAAATCATGAATTACTAGTCAATGTTTTTCTTGACATTATCTTTTACGTCTTCTATTCCGTGACGTACTTCGCTTTCGGCTTGCTTTGCTTTACCTTTAGCTTTATCTTCTGGATCTCCAGTAACGTTTCCTAATGCTTCTTGGGCTTTACCTTCAACATTTTTGGCAGCAGCCTTTGCGCGATCTTCTATGCTCATTTTGATACTCCTGATTAAATTAAAAACTCATTTCAAAGCTATAAACAAACTAACTTTGAAACGTATTTGTTATTACTTTTACACAGTAACTTAAAGTTTTTGCTAAAGCCTTCTACCACAAGGCATATTAAACAATTCAAAATTAAAAACTCAAAACTAAAAATGAAGAAAAGTAATTGTAGTAAGCATCCTGGCTGTTGATCGAATGTAAATTAAAGTCAGGAGAGTTTAGTTACCTATGCTAAAAGACATAGAACAAATGTAAATACTGTAATATCTACTTTTTAAATAAAAAACCAGTTTCGTATAGAAACTGGGTTAATAAAGTTATAGGAATATTTTTTGTTTAATCGAGAAAACCCATCAGGCTTTCAGAATTGTCAATCTCATTTGGTGCTATAGGACGGTTCCCGAAGGTAGAATAACTATCAGAAATTGCCAATGAACTTGAGGCAATTGGACGAATCCCAGAGAGATTTATACTTTCAACGACTTGGAATGTGTTAGCGCCAATTGGACGAATACCCATTGAGTTATAGGTTTCAACTACTTCTAACGTGCTGGTGCTAACGGGACGCACCCCAGCAATTGAGAGGTGTTCAGCAACTTCTAAGTCGCTAGCGCCTATAGGACGAATTCCAGAAATGGCCAGTGTTCCAGAAGCTCCCACTGGCAGTTCAGTAACTTCCTCGACTTTATCTGCATTCAAGCTCTGGTCTGGTTGATTTTCAACTTCCTCTGTAGCTTCCCCTGGAGACTTGGCATACTTTTGCCGAGAACTGGTTGCTTTGCCAGCGTTGCTAATAGTCATAAACGAACACCTCTAGTTTGTTAATTGAATTTTACAATAATTAAGGAAAGATGAAATTTTTTCCCATATACCTTAAAGTTTAACCTTAAAAAACCTCATATAGATATAAGAATCTTTAAAACTAATACATAAGTAAATTCAAATTAATAATTTTTGTAAATAATTATTACTGTTTGTTTGGTCTATTAAGCCAGCTACAATGGATACAGGGCGGAATCGTCACCATGAGATAGGGTATTTACAGCAAAACTGTATGACAGAATTTTGTCTTCAAGCTCCCTTTAGTCCCACAGGCGATCAACCACAAGCGATCGCACAACTTTCTGCTAGTATCCAATCAGGCAACCGTTACCAAACTTTACTAGGAGCCACTGGAACTGGCAAGACATTTTCGGTAGCAGCAGTTATTGAGAAAATTGGCAAGCCTACTTTAGTTCTGGCGCATAACAAAACCCTGGCTGCACAGCTTTGTAACGAGTTGCGGGATTTTTTCCCCAACAACGCAGTGGAGTATTTTGTCAGCTACTACGATTACTATCAGCCAGAAGCGTATATTCCTGTTACAGACACTTATATTGAGAAGACGGCGGCGATTAATGATGAAATAGATATGTTACGGCATTCAGCGACGCGATCGCTGTTTGAACGTCGTGATGTCATTGTCGTTGCTTCTATCAGTTGCATCTACGGTTTAGGAATGCCAGCAGAATATCTTAAAGCTGCCATCCCCCTCCAGATAGGTATGGAAGTCAATCAACGCCAAATTTTACGGGATTTGGCAAATGTTCAATATAGCCGCAACGACATAGAAATGGGCCGGGGAAAATTTCGTGTCCGTGGTGATGTCTTAGAAATTGGCCCAGCTTATGAAGACCGAATTATTCGCGTCGAATTCTTTGGTGATGAAATTGACGCGATTCGCTATATTGACCCGGTGACAGGTGAAATTCTCAAGAGCTTGGAAGCGGTGAATATCTACCCAGCACGTCACTTTGTCACCCCAGAAGAACGATTAGAAGTAGCTTGTTATGACATTGCAGCCGAGTTAAAACAGCAAAAATTAGACTTAGAACAAGCTGGGAAATTATTAGAAGCGCAACGTATAGATCAACGTACACGCTATGACCTAGAAATGCTGCGCGAAGTCGGTTATTGCAACGGCGTTGAGAACTATTCCCGTCATTTAGCAGGAAGGCAAGCCGGAGATCCACCAGAGTGTTTAATTGATTATTTTCCTAAAGATTGGCTATTAATTATCGATGAATCTCACGTTACCGTACCCCAAATTCGCGGTATGTATAACGGCGATCAAGCGAGAAAAAAAGTTTTAATTGAACATGGATTTCGGCTTCCTAGCGCTGCTGATAACCGTCCTTTGAAAGCAGAAGAATTCTGGCAAAAAGTAAATCAGTGTATTTTTGTTTCAGCAACTCCCGGAAATTGGGAAATAGAAGTTTCTGAAGATCATATAGTTGAGCAAGTAATTCGACCAACTGGAGTGGTTGATCCAGAAATTTCCGTGCGTCCCACAGAAGGACAAATTGATGATTTGTTAGGTGAAATTAAAGATAGAGCCGACCGCCATGAACGAGTGTTAATTACCACATTAACTAAGCGGATGGCGGAAGATTTAACCGAATATTTGCAAGACCACGGTATCAGGGTACGGTATTTACATTCTGAGATTACTTCTATTGAGCGCATTGAGATTTTGCAGAACTTGCGCGAGGGGAAATTTGATGTTTTGGTTGGAGTGAATTTGCTGCGGGAAGGTTTGGATTTACCCGAAGTTTCCTTAGTAGCAATTATGGATGCAGATAAAGAAGGTTTTTTGCGAACCGAGCGTTCCTTAATTCAAACTATTGGTAGAGCCGCGCGTCACGTCCAGGGACAAGCGATTTTGTATGCAGATAATATGACAGGTAGCATGATTAAAGCTATTGATGAAACAGACCGGCGGCGTGGTATTCAAACAGCACATAATCGACTAAATGGGATTACACCGCAACCAATTGTCAAAAAATCAAGTAATGCGATTTTAGCTTTTTTGGATGTATCTCGGCGGTTAAATGCAACTGACTTGAAAGTTGTAGATGAACATATAGATGAACTGCCATTAGAACAGATTCCAGGGTTGATTACTCTGTTAGAAGCACAGATGAAAGAGGCGGCGAAAAAACTAGAATTTGAAGAGGCGGGTAAATTGCGCGATCGCATTAAACATCTGCGGGATAAAATGCTGGGACGTTAACGTCAATCTACTGAGTCTTCAATTGGAGTGTGATTGAGGATAAACTGATGACCGATTGTTAATTGTAAATATCACGGCGATGCCCAACTTGATGAATTGTAATGAGTTGTACTTCAGTATCAAAGGAATAAATAACCCGGTAGTCACCAATTCTGAGTTTAAACAAACCGCTTAAATCAGCACTCAAAGGTTGAGGGGTTAAGTCCTCAAAGTTCTCAGACAACCAGCGAATTTTACGCAAGATGCTCTCTTGAATAGTTGAGGTGAGAGTTTCAAAGCCGATAGTCGCCTCTGATTTAAATTCGATCTCGTAGCTCATTACCAGGACAATCCCAGGTTTTTTGCTACTTCCTCAGCAGAAATTCCACGTTCTCCAGATTGAGTACGTTGTAGGGAGTCAAGTAGTTGCTGTTTAACTTCTGGCTTTATTTGTTTGCCTTCATCAGGATCAACCAATAGAGATTGAATCGTTTCGGCAACAGTTTCTTGAATCAGAAGTTTGAGTTCTTCGATGGTCATGTCTTTGACTTGCATAGGGGATGATGGTTAGTGAGAACTGCTCTTACTGTTTTACTTGCTATTGTTGCATATTGCGGCGATCGCGGCGGCGTAACAAACCGCTTGCACATCGCATTAAGCATCTGCGGGATAAAATGTTAGGAAGTTAACGTGAATCTTATGCTGACCAATATTCGCCTAATTAGTGTTCGAGAATATCACCAAATGGCGGAAATGGGGATTTTTCATCCTGAAGAACGCTTAGAATTAATCGCGGGACAAATTATCAGAATGTCAGCAAAAGGAACTGCTCACGAATCAGCAATTACCCGCACAGAAAGGTTATTACGTCAACGTTTGGGTGACAAAGTTTTATTAAGAATCCAGTCACCAGTGCAACTTGACGATTACTCAGAACCAGAACCAGATATTTCAGTGGTGAAGCTGAATCCATTAGATTATGAGGATCACCATCCCAATGCTTCCGAAGTGTTTTTACTGATTGAAATAGCTGATTCCAGTCTTAAATATGATCGAGAAGTAAAAGCAATCGCATACTCTAAGTCAGGTATTATTGAGTACTGGATTTTAGATGTGAATGGACGCAAGTTATATATGTATCGTCTCCCCAGTCCAGACGGATATCACAGTGAGAGCATACTTGCAGAGGATGTGACAATTTCACCTTTAGCTTTTGGTGATTGTGCGATCGCAATTCGGGAATTATTGCGAAAAATCTGAGAGGCGATCGCCAGAAAGCATCTACGGAATAAAATGCTAGAGCATTAGTGCTTGGTTAGGGTAGCAATTCGGCGGATGTGGAAATAGTGATGTCTATGACGGGCTACGCCTACGCATATTTATATCGGCAAGTGCAGTCTGAAACCGAAACCACTAACTATTGAATAGATGAGCGATGAGGATGCTATTGCCCATTTTAAATCTAAATCTTGTTTGAATACCTCTTTTATAGAGCAATAAAATTGCGTGAAGTCCTTGATTATTCTGTACAATGTCTGTACTTAGAATTTTTATACTGAAACGTTAAGTAGAAGAAATAGTTAGATGCTTGTATAGTTAACTTAAAATTAGAGTTGATTCAAATGTCAGCACTTGGAAACTTTTTCCTGATAGACCCTAAGCAATGGATGTTCTCTACCCACGGCGACGTTGTAGAAGGAAAAAGACGTGCACAAGAATGGTTTGGGCGTTATGGAACCTACGAAGGAGCCGAACTCTATATAGAAGAGTTCGTTCGTCAATGGGCGTTATTTCAATTGCTTAATGCCTTTTTCTTACAAAGACATTACAATACGTTTCAGAAAACCAGGGGAACACGATCACCCAGCACGACTTGCATGAATTCAAATTTTTTCACTTACATGGAATTGAGAAATCTGACCGAATGGTTCGGATCGCCATGACTGATATGATGTTAAATGATGACGGTCATACCAACATACGAAATCAAGATGCTCTATTGAGCTTCGACAACTATCCTGATATAACTGCCTTGCGTCATGATGTGGATAAAGACACTTCTACCCTAGATCCTGCTGTTTTTGATGTGGTTTTAACGAACCCTCCTTTCGGCAGTATTATGCGTCAGGAAACAATGGAAATGCTTGGTCGATTTGACCTTGGGCACAAAAAGAAATCTTTGCCTCTTGAAATTCTTGGACTAGAACGAAGCCTTCAATTTCTAAAACCGGGTGGTCGTATAGCTATTGTTCTTCCCGAACACATGATGAAAGGGAAAAGTGCTGCTTTTGTTCGCAAGTGGCTTTATGGCGTTATTCACATAAGGGCAATATTCTTTTTTCCAGAAGAGGCGTTTATACCTTTTGGAGCAATGGTTAAAACTTGTCTTTGCATTTTTCAAAAATTTAAGAAAGGTGAATCTCCCAAAAATGAGGACACTACATTTCTTTGTGAGGTAGAAAATCTTGGTTATGAAGCCACAGGTAAGCCAAGAATCGGTTCAGAAGTGAGGAACGCAATTGCAGAATTTCATGCTCGATGTGATTGGGTATGAAAGTCTTAGACAAGAAGCTTGAAGAGCTCGCAATTGCAGGTCGATGGGATATAGACTTTCATTTGCCAGCGGAGGGAATTAGAAAGTTTCCACAAGATATAGTCGTCCGCATCCATGATGTGGCTGATGTTATGAAATTTAAACGCGATCCTGGGAGAAAGCCCGATGATATATTTCAATACATCGATATTGCGAGTGTGGACGTAGCTATAGGTGTCGTGTCTAATCCTCAAGAACTTAGGGGCGATGAAGCACCTTCAAGAGCACGTAAAGTTGTAAGGGCATTCGATGTCATTGTCTCTACATGCAGACCAACCAGAGGCGCAATTGCAGTAATTCCAGTAGAACTACACGATCAAATAGCCTCTACAGCTTTTTCTATTGTTCGAGCCAAGGATGGAATCAATCCATTTTATCTGCATTACGCTCTAAGGCTCCCAAGCACACTAGAGCAGTTTAGAAAATGGAGTACAGGCTCAAGTTACCCTGCTATTCTTGACGAAGATGTAAAAAAGACGCTCATTCCCTTACCAATTCATGAAGTGCAGGATCAGATTGCACAAAAAATATTGGCGGCACTACATGAGCGAGACATAGCACTTGCAGCAGCAAACGCAGGATGGAATGGAGTGCTTGATAACATCACAAATACATTATGCGGACATGTTGAGCTTTCTCATCCACTGTCAGCTAGTAAAGAAACAATTTCCACAATCGCTCAAGTTCGTCAAAAGCTGTCTGAACTTCCACAATTGAATACTGATGGTGCATCAAATGGTAATGGTAGTGATTTATTTGATGAGATGACCGACGAGTAAAATGCATCTAAGAACGCCCTGCACCCGACCGCCGAAAGGTTATCTGCTGGATGCTCTAGGTTCTCTGTGGGGGGTGAGCTAAACCGTTAGCTGGCTTAGGTTATCTGTTGAGGCACAACGGGAAAGCTTTCTTTTAAAGGCGATCGCTTAATTTGCTACACATCTGAAAAGCACATACCACTTTTAACCAGAATCATCGCCTACAATAGCGATTCTGACAAAGCGTGCGTAGGCATAGCCCGTCGTAGACATAGCCCATTTGTACTGCAAAGTGCAGTTTGAAACCGAAGCCACCGAAAAATAAAATCCCTTCCAGAAATTCCCCTAAAATTACAAGTAGAAGAACCTCTCAGGAGAAATCATGGCTATTGATGCAGAAATTTTACAAACACTAGATCAGATGCCAGAATCACTTAAACAAGAACTCTTGCATTATGCCAAATATTTAGTTGAGAATTATTCAAAGGCTGTTTCTCAGGAAAGTTTACAACAAAAAAAGCGTCGTTCTGGCATCTTAAAAGGAACTTTTGTTTTACCTCTGCCTGATGACTTTGATGAACCTCTTGAAGTTTTTAAGGAATATATGGAATGAGTGGTTTCCTTTTAGATACTCATACCTTTATCTGGTTAACTGAAAATGACTCCAGCCTTCCAGATAATCTGAGGATGATGATCAATAGTGCAGATATTGTTTATCTCAGTATCGTTAGTCTTTGGGAAATTGCCATCAAGTTGAACCTTGGCAAATTATCGCTTCAACAGAGCTATGAAACAATAGGTGCTGCAATCGACGCTTCAGATATTCTCATACTTCCGCTATCTTTTGCCGATACAGTTCAAGTTCGGAATCTCGCGCTACATCATGGCGATCCATTTGACCGAATGTTGATTGCACAGGCTATCAATCACTCCTTAATTATTATTAGCAGGGATAAAAAATTCGATGCTTATTCTGTTCAGAGGATGTGGTAATGCGTAACGAACAGGGGAAATGGGTGCTGTCGGAGTATAATTTGGACGATATATTGCGGCTGGAATCTGTAGATGTGGAAATTGCGATGTCTACGACGGGCTACGCCTACGCCCATTTGTACAGACAAGTGCAGTTTGAAACTGAAGCAACCGAAAATTGACATGATAGATAGTCAATCTTTCAATTTCACGCTATCTCCACAGATGCTTCGCATACAATGGTGAAAATTCTGAATAAGTTGTAAATAGTCACACTTCCTGAAAGGCTAATTTTGGATTAAACCAATTGTCTTATGCAAAATATCCCATATCAATATCGACTGCTGATTTTGTTTTTGCTGATGGGTTTGATTGTAGCGGTAGACTACTGGCGTAATCCAACAAAACCGACAAAACTTCAGGAATACTCGTTTTTAATCGTGTCCGGTTTAATCGGTGCTGGGTTTGGTATCGTTAACGATCAGATTACCTGTACTCTCTCACCTGCTTACTTTTATTACTTCAAAAATGTTCCTTATGATTCTAGTTTTCGCTGGGAAGTCAGTGAGGTTGGATTTCAGGCGGGGTTTTTTGCTGGTTTTTTAAGTTACGGCATATTTCTCTTGGTTAATCAGAGACGAAAGTTACCTTTGTCTTATCGTCAATTACTTAAAATGGCACGGTATCCGATTACTTGGGCAATTTTAGTTGCTCAGATCGCAGGATTCATATTTTATTATTTTCAATTTCCCTTCTTTGCCGATCAGATTACGCCAGTCGTTCAGCCAGCAGAAGTTTCCAAATTTATGTTGGTTTGGGGAATCCATATTGGACTTTACATCGGTGCAATCTTAGGAATTGTGCATGGTATAGTCAACATTCGTCGAAGAGTGCTACATCTGTCACTATAAGCACTATATCCACCCTCGTAATTTTTTATGTACCTGCGCTAAATACCACATATAATCATCAATTTTGTAATTATCAGCAGCTTTCACTATATATTCATCAGCCAAATCAACATTATTCTCGACTTCGTAATATAATCCCAAGTAAAGATGACTGTAAAAATTTCCCTTTATCCCTTCTGATTCACCAACAGTTAAAACATCATCTGGTGTACAATCTCCCGCATACAAATCATATACGCGCTGCATAATACGTCGAGGGTCATTTTTCACAGTTAGTAAAGATTTACGTGCCTCTTCAACACCTAACGAACGAGCTATGCAGAGATATTGCCATACTGTTTCTTCTACATCTTGAGAATTCACAGTCAAATCTATTTCAAATTGTTCAGCGCCCTCAGCAAATCTTTCTGCATAATAATACGATAATCCACGTTGCCAGAGGTAGGGTTTAATACTAGCATCCAATTGCTCTGCTATGTCGAAATATTGAATAGATTCATCAATTTTTGCCAGTTGGAAGTTAATCATACCCCGGCGAACGTAAGCATTAGGATTTTTCGGTTGATTGCGAATGGTTTCGTTCCAGTGCTGGAGTTGATTTTCCAGAGAATTTGAAAAAAACATGGGTTTGCTCAGCTATTGAATTGGAATCAGATGCGGTAAATGGTTTAGGGATTGCGATCGCCTACATTACTATAAAAAGCGATCTCATTGGGCACTTACAAGATAAACTCTTAAACTGATACCTTGAAAATAAAAAATCCGCAAAATTACAAATGAGTGATGCCTACGGAAGGCTAAGTCTACGCTGGACACTGACAGGAAAGAAAGCACTGATTACAGGTGCGACCAAAGGCATTGGACTAGCTGTTGCCAATGAGTTCTTATCTCTAGGTGCAGAAGTCATCATTGTGGCACGGAATTCTCAAGATGTTGACCAACAACTAATTATCTGGCGAGAATTAGGATTACCTGCTTATGGAATTACGGCAGATGTTGCAAGCGCTGAGGGGCGACAAGCCATTTTTGAGCAGGTTGGCAAAACCTGGGATAAATTAGACATCCTGGTTAATAATGTGGGAACCAATATCAGCAAAAAAGTACTAGACTACACAGCTGCTGAATATCAGTTCATCATCCAGACAAACCAGACATCAATTTTTGAGATGTGCCGTCTATTTTACCCTCTACTACAAAATAGGGAAAATAGCAGCATTGTGAATATAAGTTCTGTGGCAGGTTTAGTCTCGAACCGTACAGGCGCTCCTTATGGTATGACTAAAGCGGCTATAAATCAACTGACACGATCGCTATCAGTTGAATGGGCTTGCGATCATATTAGAGTAAATACCGTAGCACCTTGGGCTATTCGCACTCCTCTAACCGAGTCTGTACTCGATAACCAAGATTTTCTCAAATTAGTTCTGTCCCAAACACCTATGGGAAGAGTTGGTCAACCAGAAGAAGTAGCGGGTTTAGTAGCATTTCTTTGTATGCCTGCGGCATCTTTCATCACTGGACAATGTATCACTGTCGATGGTGGTTTTTTGGCTTTCGGTTTTTAAGTCTCAAAGCCAGATCCATCCACGAGGTAGAAGAAACTACTTACAAAATTCCGTATTGTAGAATTGCTGTCTTAAAATTCAGGAAAAAACGCTCGTGGTTCCCATTAGAGATAATAATCCGACAAAAATCACGCCTTACGTAACTTATGGGCTGATTGCTGTCAACGTCCTTGCTTTTCTTTATGAAGCAAATCTTCCTCCCCAAGCATTAAATGGGTTTCTACACCTTGCGGCTGTAGTTCCACGAGAACTGACTTTAAGCTTTGCTGGTATCTCTGTACATCAACCAGTACCAGAGTGGGCAACTTTGATTACTTCGCAATTTTTGCACGGTGGTTTCTTACACTTAGCTGGCAATATGTTGTTTCTCTGGATTTTTGGTAACAACGTTGAAGATAAGTTAGGTCATGCCAAATATTTACTGTTTTATTTATCTTGTGGTGTTTTGGCATCCTTGACCCAGTGGTTCTTCGCTCAAGATTCTAGCATTCCTTCTTTGGGTGCGAGTGGTGCGATCGCAGGTGTCATGGGTGCATACATTCTTCGCTTCCCCAACGCTGAAGTTCTCGGCGTAGTACCTCTAGGGTTTTTCTTCCCGACTTTTCGCGTCCCCGCATATTTCTTTTTAGGATTCTGGTTTCTCGAACAAGCCTTCTACGGACTTACCAGCCTGGAAGCACGTACCAACATCGGTATGGAAAGTGGTGGTATTGCCTACTGGGCCCATGCCGGCGGGTTTATCTTTGGGGCAATTCTCGGCCCACTGTTGGGTTTATTTAGTGATAAATCCCAGGAAGAATCTTGGTATAAGTAATTTTTTTTGGTATCGTAGTTGACCTCAATTATACTGATTAATTTAATAGGTGAAATTGTTTAACCTTCGCAACTGCTAGCCTTACAAGCTATATTGCAGTTAGTCAATAATTTAGGAAAAACACCTGTGTTTCCCCTCTACGATGAAAATCCGACGCGAATTACTCCGTATTTCACCTATGGGTTAATTGGCATGAATGTTTTAGTTTTTATTCACGAGGTGAGCCTGTCACATCCACAATTGAGTCAGTTTTTAAGTGAGTATGCAGTAGTACCTCAAGAGTTAACCACCAATTTGAATGGAGAGTGGATAACGTTATTTACGTCGCAATTCTTACATGGTGGTTGGTGGCACTTAATCTCAAATATGGTGTTTCTCTGGGTTTTTGGCAACAATATTGAAGATCGATTAGGTCATGCCAAATATCTGATTTTTTATTTGGCGTGTGGTGCTTTAGCTGCCTTGTGCCAATGGTTTATTGGGATGAATTCTGAGATTCCTTCTTTGGGTGCAAGTGGTGCAATTTCTGGGATTTTGGGTGCGTACATTATCCGCTTTCCCCACGCTCAAGTCATGACTTTAATATTTTTGGGGTTTTTCATCACCACAATCAGAGTTCCAGCACTAGTCATAATTGGAATTTTTGTTGTGCAAAATGTGATATCCGGTCTTGCTACCCTGCAAACAGCCGCTAATATGACCGTACAAACTGGTGGAGTTGCATATTGGGCGCACATCGGTGGTTTTGTATTTGGGGTAATTCTCGCTCCCCTATTTGGCTTGTTTCGGCGCGACTAAATACAGCATTTCCTGAAACTCGTAGCAAAAAACTTGCTACCTCTCAATTCTCTGCTTATTCTCTGCAAGACTCATATTTTTCAGATACGTTAAAGTGAACGCCAACGGCAATGCCAATGCGATACTCTGCATTAAAATTTCCACATTTGAAACTATTAGTTTTTGTTGGCACTCGCTGAAACTTCTTCTGATTGTTCTACCTCAGATATAAATGTTGATGATTTTGCAACTTCTTCAGGTACAGAAACGATGATATCAGCACCATTGATAATTACTCCCAATAACCCCAGTTCAGATTCAACCAATTGATCGATAGCTTCACCTAGCATGTTCTCTTGTGTATAGTGTGGTCGCGCCACTAGTACGATTCCATCGCTGTAGGGTTGAATTAACAAAGGATCGTTGGATATGCTGAGGGGACTAGTATCTAAAATTACTAAATCAAAACGTTCGCGGACATCTTCTATCAGCCGCCGCATTTCGCTAGATTCAAGAATCGCAGCGGAATGCCGCACTGGGCCAGGACTGGGAAGAATGTATAAATTTTCAATATCAGGAACTAAACGAATACACTCACTCAAATTAGCGTAATAACGCAGGGGTTCAATCGTGGCTTCCGGGTCAGGAATTACTTTTAAGGATGCACAACGGGAAGGCGATCGCAAATCTGTTTCGATAATCAAGGTTCTTTTACCAGCACGGGCTGAAGCGACACCCAAATTATAAGCACTTGCTGTTTTGCCCTCTAGGCTACTGGTGCTAGTAATCAATACTACCTTTAAGTTTTTACCACCAATCCGGCGCATATTACTACGGAATTTTTCATAAAATTCTAAATAAGGAGAATCTTGGGAAAATACTACCGGTACAGCATCTGGCTCCAAATCATCAACTGGCATTAAAGGCAATTCTCCCAACAGTACCACTTCCCGTTGCTTGAGGCTCTCGCGGATATCCTCTCTGGTTTTGAAAGTGCCTTCCAGCGCTCCCAACAAAAATATCACACCGCCACCAACCAATAGACCTAAGAAACCACCCACAGCCAGGGTAATAGGCACACTCTTCGGAGGTTTAGGATCGACAGTAACTGCGGGGCGTCTGGCAATGCTGAGGCTGCTAGTAGTTTCTGCCTCTGCGGTTTTCGCATCGGTTAGCTTTACCTGCATTTGGTCATAGATGGCTTTTTTGAGTCCAACCTCCTGTTCTAAACGCGATCGCTCTAATTGCTTATTAGGTATCAGAGAATACTCTCGCCGGAGTCGCGCTTCTAGTTGGATTTCTTGAGCTAGTTGTTGTTGTAGTGTCTCCCTTTGGGTTTGTAAAGACACCATTTGGTTTGCCAATTGCTGGCGTGTTGGATCTAAGCTGCTTTGAGTGCGAATACCTGCAACGCTACCCTGAAGCGGAGCCGCCGTTCCATCACCACCTAAAACCTCAGCAGCACGTTGTTGTAGTAATTCCTCAGCAGCTTGTTTCTGACGCATTAACTGCACCATCGTTGGATGTTCCGGTCGCAAATCTTTTCTGAGTACAGCGATTTGCGATTCACTTTGATAAATTTGCGCTCGTAAGTTACCAATAATTGGATCGGCACTCAAAGCAGAAGAAACATAAGCTTGTGCGACTGTTAAGCCTAACTTATTTTGTAAACTGCGAACTTGACCATCAACCCCAGAAATAGTTAATTGAATTTGCCGTTGGAGATTTTGGCTGGCAGTAATGGCGCTTAACAAGCTGCCATTCTCTGCTGCTAATATTGCGGTTCGCTCGACGCGATCGTACTGTTCTAGCTTTTTTTCAGCAATTTGCAATTCCCGTTTAGCTTGTGGTGTGCGATCGTTAATCTTTTGAATAATTGCTTGTAATCGCCCAGTATTGATGTCACTACTTAACTTGATCATTGCTTGCATCAATTCCGTCAAGACCTGTATGCCTCGTTTGGCGTCACTATCTACATATTTCAGTTCAAACAGAGGAGATTCTAATTCTCCACTCTTAGCGTTTTTTTTAGGTAGAGAAAGGGCAAGACTTGCACCGAGTTGTTTCGGTTTGACACCAACTTTCTCCGCCACACCTGCAATTATCTGGTTTGAAAGTAAAACATCCTCATTCAGTTCCTTTCCTTGCTGTTGGATTTCATTACCAGTTGTAGAGAAAGAAACTGGTGGTCCACTATAACTAAGTGCCCCAGATGCTATATAGCTAGTAGGTGGCTCTGGTTGCATAGCCACCACAGTTGATCCGGCGACAACTAAACCAAAACTAGCTAGTCCAATCCACTTATATTTATCAAAAGCAATCAGATAGCGCTTAACAATTGGTGGGGTCATGGTCGCTTCGCTCCAATTCAAAATTTAAATATTCAAAATTCAAAATTTAGGAAGCACCAAACTAAAGATAGTGGCTTTGATACAAGGACGCTATCAACTTCCTACTGTATATATCGGTTGATATCTTTAAGATTTTTCCATTAATAAATTCAAAGATAACTTAGAGATATGGCTTCCTACACTCCAAACTATTTCCAGATTGTATTCTTCTTTTAATGTTACTAATTTATTTTATCTACCACCGACGTTGTCAAAAAACCGCAGAAAGGATTGAACATTGAAGAAAGGTTGGGTAATGGTGGTCAAGAAATTAGTAATTCTACCAATGAGGTTCCGACCAACAACAATAACATCGTTATCTTGAAGTGCCACATTTTGAGACGCATCACCGCCTAGAGCTTTTTTAGCATCAAGTTTTTGGGTAATAGCTCTGCCTCGTTCCGAATCAAAGCGAACCAAAGCGATATCTCTCAGATTAGCAGTGTCTAGATTTACTCCTCCCAAAGCATCTACAAATGTACTGCCGTTAGGCAGTGCTTGAATGGAAAGACCACCCGCAGCGTAGTTTAAAACTCGGACTCTAATCTGTGGTGTAGCCAAGGATGAACGTGCTACCAAATTGCGGTCATAACCATCCTCATTACCGACTTCACGACGGGGTACGAGTATCGCATCTCCGTCTTGCAAGCGTAAATTCGGGATTGAACCGCCATTTTGCAGTGCTGCGTATAAGTCAATAGTTTGTGAAATCACAGAACCATCGATTAACTTTCGGCGTACTTGTACCTGTCGCAGGTCTGCATTCAACGTTGAACCACCAGATATTAGCAAAGCATCAGCAACGCGGGGCGTTGGTGAACTAATTGGATAAATTCCTGGTCGAAATATTTCTCCGCTAATGGTGACTTGAACTGGTCGTGTTCCTGCCAAAGATACTACCACGACTGGATCTGGGAAAAAGCGACTCAAGCCCAGGCGAATTTTTTCTTGAGCTTCTTCCAAAGTTAAACCTTTTAATGACACCGTTCCCACTTGCGGCACGATGATGTTGCCTTCTGGACTAATTACAGCTTGAAAACTGAGGTCTGGACGCTGCGCTGCTAATGCTAAAACTATTATTGGATCGACTACATAACGATTTAAACCCAAGCGAATTTTTTCTTGAGCTTCTTCCAAAGTTAAGCCTTGTAAAGAAACTGTTCCCAATAACGGCACCGCAATATTACCTTCTGGGTTGATTAAAGCTTGAAAGCTCAAATCTGGAAAGCGCTGAACCGAAACACTAATTCCATCTCCTATGCCTAAACGGTATGGTCCAGGAGGACGCTGAAGCACAACACCAATTGCATCTCCTGGCCCCAAAAGGTAGCGGCTGAGTTGCGGAGAAATTTCTTCATTTGCACCTGGAGGTGCAACTTCATTAACTGGCACAGGTGAGGGGAATTGCCCTGGTGATTGTCCTTGAGATGGAAAAGGCTGGGCAAGAACAAGTTGGATAGGTGTTGTTAAGAAAACTCCTACTTGAAGACTGACAAAACACAGGGCGCTGAATCCACGCATATAATAACTGGCATCTATGAACATCGGTGCAGAAAATATTGATATAGAAATTAGTAGCGCCGAGTGGTTATTTTACTCTAAAAATGCCTTCAGTGTCTCTTTTATCTACAAGTATTTACCAAGAGAAAGAGAATAATTTTGCTAAATTTAGTTTCTAACTTCATATTGTGAACATCTTGTAAGTGAGTTTCAGCCTGAACACAATTTATAGAGATACTCTTGATAAATCTCTGCACAAGGGCATCTATAACAGACCCTACAAAGGGCCTGCCATTAATGCAGCTTGCACTGTTTCTCCAATAGACTGGGCTAAAGACCAAGATGTTTCTACCTGCCCCAAAGGTTCCATTGGAATCAGAATACTCACGCCAACCCAAGGAGTACGTTGCTTGCGCCACTGTGCCAGTTGATCTGCCAAGAACCAGTGAAAAGGTGATGGATTTCCGCCGTCTGGCATCGCATACCATTGCAAAACAGCGAAGGTTTGCTGTGGTGTGGAGGCGCGAAAGAATCTAGCTTCTACTTTAGTTTTGACATTAGAAGCCAACTTTGCAGATGGTTTGACAGTAAATTCTGCAGAACGAGATTGAGCTATATCCCACTTTCCCCAGCGTGACCTTCCCCAGCCGTTAACGTCTGTCCACTCTACCTCTGGTTGATCCATAGGCCCATTTTGCGGCAACAAAAGCAGGATTGCTTGGGATTCAGAACCTTCTTTTTTAATTACCTGCAAAGACCAATGATGTTCGCCAATTTGCTGTTCTGCTTGTTCAATGGTTTGCCAACCAGGAAGGATTAACCCAGTTTTGCGGATCTGTTTTAATTCGTGGAGGGTAGTAACAGCGGGCGGCTGTTTCCATTGCCAGTGTCCTGTCAGGTATCCAGGAACCCCTGCCATTGCTAGCAGCAGTAGCAATAACAAAAGTGCTGCTACCTGAGTCAATTGGTTTTCCTTGAAAAATTTAGAGAAAGAAATCATCAGTAAAATTTGCAATACTTAGGCAAAATTTTACTTTATAAAATCACATTGTGAGTTCAGTAATATTTAGGACTTACGTATAAGTGATGAAAAATTAAGGGAGTTGGGAGTAGGGGAGAAGTTGCAGAAAGTTTTTCTCCTCTGCCCCTTTCACCTCTGCCTTGTGTGCCCAATGCCTAACGGTGCTAACTTTCTGCTTCTTGCTCAGTTTCTAGAGATGCTGAAAAATAGCTATTAATCCAATTCAGTAAGGGCACTAGTGACACCAGCATACAAGCAGAGTAAAGATCGCCACCCCAACCCTCATGCAGCCATTTAAAAGACGCTTCTTGACCCGTGCCGTGAAAGAAAGTCAGTAAAGTATTACGAATGATATTGGCAATAATACTAACGATCGCAGCAAGAGATAAAAACGATATAGTTGTCCGCCGTGAAGACAAAGCATCTGTCCAATAAAGCAGCATCAAACCAACGTAGAGAGTCGTAAACAACATTTTCAGCCCTGCACAATAGGGAGCAACTTCTACAATCCGTCCTCCCACGTAGAGATTGATCTCATCTACGGTTACTTCCATACCAAATTGATTCAGTATGAAACCTGCTGTGCCAGCGATGAAGCTTTGGAGAGGCATGGTATAGGGAGCAATAAGATAGGGTAATGCTGTTGGGGTTGCTAAAAATACTAGTAGTAGAGGGAATCCTTGTAATTGCAAACCTGCTATTCCCTTAAACCACAAGCATAAGCCTACTAATATAACGGGCAAGGAAAGGTTAACCCACTCTGTAACACCGCTAAGATAAAAAATTGCTCCTAGTAACAATAAAACAGCGCCTAAAAGATTGATGGTATCTGGCAAACGTCTCCACTTTTTCCGGTTCATCCAGCCCAGATAAGCTGCAAATGGTAGACCAATAATCCCGTGGCTGAAATATTCGTGTTCTGTACTGATATTTTTGTGCAGCCAACCATCCAACCAATGTAGCAATATTGGAGCATAAAGCAGCAGCAAAACGCCTAAAATAGCTAGATTTAACAAGCCTGATGCGTTTATCTGTTTAACCTGTTGCCGGAGTGCCATGATTTTAAGTAATTCAAAAACTTTGGTTATTAGTCATTAGTCATTAGTCATTAGTCATTGGTCATTGGTCATTTGCAAAGGATAAATGACAAAAGACAAATGACAAATGTCTAATTGTTAGATGTACATTAAGTATGAATTAACTTCAGGCTACCACGCTGCCAAGGTCAGCAGCAGATAGATTATCTGCCTGATAATTTGTTGAGACTGCATTGGCGATCGCTGCTACAACTTCTTTAACTTGGCTACTCCTTAAACCAGGATACATTGGTAATGATAATATTTGCTTTGACAACTTCTCTGCTTGGGGAAAATCTCCCGGTTGATAGCCTAAGTTGGTGAATGCTGGCTGGAGATGACAAGGAATTGGATAGTGAATGCCAGTTTGAATTCCTACTGCTGTGAGTTTTTCCTGAAGTTGCTGGCGTTCTATTGGGCAAGAATCATCAATTTTAATCACATAAAGATGATAAACGTGTCCTGTATCACTTTGATTTTCTATAGGGATAATTCCAGCAGTTGCCAAGGGTGCTAGTTCCCGATCGTACTGCTGGGCAATAGTCAAGCGATCGCGATTCCACTGCGGCAAATATGGTAGTTTTTTGTGCAAAATTGCTGCTTGCAAAGTATCCAAGCGGCTATTCGTACCTGGTTCAGTATGAAAATACTTTTGCGATGCACCATAATTTCGCAAGCGCACCATCTTCTGAGCTACATCTGAATCTCGTGTCAGTAGCATTCCCCCATCCCCAAATGCTCCCAAATTTTTGCTGGGATAGAAACTAAAAGCTGCTGCTATTCCTACTGAACCAGCGTAATATCCGTCTCTTTGGGCGAGATGTGCTTGGGCGGCATCTTCAAAAATTAGGAGTTTGTAGGTATCGGCAAAGTTCACTAGATCGCGTGGTGATACCATCTGACCATAGAGATGCACAGGGATAATTGCTTTAGTCTGAGGCGTAATTGCCTTTGCTGCTTCTCTTAAATCAATTAAAGCAGTTTGGCGATCGCAATCTACCAAAATTGGCTTGGCGCCAGCACGTATTACCCCAATTAAGGTGGCGATAAAAGTATTTGCGGGTAAAATCACTTCATCGCCAGCACCAATATTACACGCTTGTAATCCCAGAGCGATCGCATCTGTTCCTGATGCCACACCAACTCCATAATCTGCACCAGACGCTGCCGCAAATGCTGCTTCAAAATCTGAGAGTGCTTGCCCTAAAATAAAATCTCCCCGTTCCAATACAGATTGGATTGCATCTTGCAATTGTGTTTGAATTGGTTCATGTTGTAACTTCAGGTCTACAAAAGGAACTCTAATATTCATTTTATTCATTACCAGTCGTCCTCAAAAAATATTTCCTTGTATGGAAAAAATAGAAACCCTTGTGCAATTTTCGACGTGAAATTGTAATAGATTTAATCTATTGGATAAAGGCTGAGATCAACTATTTAGTCGGTTATGGGTAATTCAAAGTCACGCCCTATTCATTTGAGCGTCCGAAGTTGCCATCAAACTTCTCTCAAGCCGCCACTCCAACTTCTCTCAAAATTCAAAAAGCTTATGAACTAAGTTTTTCAATAATTTGGTAGTTTGCGAACTCGTAGGGATATAGTTGGTCTATTTACGTCATCCTACACTAGGATTATCATCTCTGGGTGCTAGCTGTTATCAGTAAAATTGCTACATTTAATTACACTAATATAGAAATCATTTTAAGTAAATTTACTTTGAATACCCCAGTAAAAATTTCCCCTTCTGTACATAAAGAATGACAACCTCTTTGTATTGTATCCTTAGCATTAGCTTACCCTGACTGAATCCAAATCTAACGCAGTCTGATTGCAAAATCTCAAGCAAGAAAGACTACACCAGTGCTAAATAAAGAACATTCAGCATCAGTAACTAGTAACTAGCAGACACCACATCTTGGCTTAATGGAAGGGAGAAAAAATTTTTGCCCTAAATTTGTTTGTCAGAGGCAAAATTAGGGAATGCTTAAAATAGCAATTGATAACCTAGAAATAGGACTTGGATCAATTACACGATCGAGAAATTATTAAGGTAGCAGTGGCAATGATAGAGCCTGAAAACAAATTATTTGCCCTAAAGGACGGTTGGGATTCTCATGAATCAAGAGAACAGCAACGCCTCAAAGCTTTGTCCGATTTAGGTTTGCGGCAACCAGAAACGATTCCGGTTTTTGAAGAAGCCACACAGACTGCTGCCCACTTTTTGGAAGCACCAATTTCCATATTGGGATTCGTGGATCAAGAACGCCATTGGTTCAAATCGGCGATAGGCTTATCTAGACTAGGACTAATGAATCATTTGGCACAAAGCCGCCAACTACTACGCCGGGAATCATTTTGCACTCAGGTAGTAGATAGCTTTCAAGTAGTTGTGATTAATGATACACATAAACTTACTGATCCAGTCCTTGCTAGTAGCAAGTTGGTGCAAGATTATGGTATTCGTGCTTACTTAGGAGCGCCACTAATTGATGCTGAGGGACATTGTTTGGGTGCATTGGCGGTGATGGATTTAGTCCCGCGCAATTTTACAACCCGAGACATTGAGTTTTTACAAATCATTGCTCGTTGGTGCATGAGTGAATTTGAACGTAACCGACTCTTGCAAGGGAAACTCGAATCAAGCGTTGCCAAGAATGTTCCGATATTTTCACTGAATGAGAAACGTAACACTGAAATTAAAATCACTGCATCCACTCAAGATAGCGACTCTGTTTCTACTAAGCAACTGAAGCTAGAACTTTTGAGTCAGCTAACTCAGGAGTTACGCACGCCCTTAACATCTGTACTCGGTATGGCTAGTGTTTTAGGACGTGAGATTTATGGGCCTTTGACGACAAAGCAGAGAGAATATTTGGAAATTATCCAACACAGTGGTAAGTACTTACTTTCCCTAGTAAACGAAATTACCGAACTAGGAACTATGGATGAAAACTCAACGGTGCTAAATCTAGCTCCCGTGGATATTGAAATGCTATGCCAACAAGCTATCAATACCCTAGAAGAAGTAGCTAATCGCCGCGAGCAAGATATTCGCCTGTCTATAGAACCGGGACGCAATCGCATTTGGCCTTTAGATAAAGACAAGGTGCGGCAAATGCTTTATCATCTGGTTTTCAGTGTGATTCAACTTTCGGCTACAGGTAGCATTGTTCGCATTCATGTTTCTTACAAAGAAGATACGCTCAACATTACTATTTGGGTTTCCCATCCCTGGTTAGGGGATGGCATAACAGAGGTCGATCCTTACTTCCGTCTCAATTCTTTGTCGCTGCTGGAGCTTACAGGTGAGGTAGCAACTTACAAGACTCATACAGAAAGACAAGAACAACTAGATACTTCATCAGTAGCAGTGGAAAATTCCAAAAACTTGAGTGATTCCCACTCAAATTTCTTTGCTACTAGTTCAGGTATAAATTTAGCTAAATCACATGGAAGTCTTTCTCGTGAAAGCTTAGGTCTATTACTAAGTTGTCAACTGGCAGAATTGCATGGTGGACATATTTTGATTCAAGGTTCACCAGAATCAGGATATCGTTATGTGCTTTCTTTGCCACTGCAACTAGCGACTTCCTCACAAGCAATTAGCGATGTCTAATCGTGGGGATTGGGGATGGTGGGGTCCCCTCTGGGGATAAGGGGTAATGGAGATTGGGAAAGACGTATTTTCTATCTAGATTTCATTAGTTTGTAACGTATTCTCTGTGTGCTTCTGCGCTTACCTATGCCTTTAAATTTCAACCCTCAATTCGCCACCATTTTACGTCAAGCTGTACTAAGTATATGAAGAACTATTCTTAACTTCCTATTGACTGATGGCTAGGAATAAGAGCGCCATCACGCGATGTGCAATCTCTGTTATTACCTTTTTATAGCTATAGGCATTATGATCAATTCCAAGTTCTGCGTCGGCAGGCTAATTGATCGCAATGTTTTTTATGAATTTAGTCTGGCAACGATTTACTCTATCAACTTTACCGCTCAAAGAATATCTTGCTACCAGTTATGTACACCGCTCTCTGGTGGGACTGCTAAGTTCTTGGCGGCAAACTAGCGTCTTGCTCCAGTGGGGAGATGCGATCGCAGCGGCTTTACTCAGCTTAATATATGCTCTAGCACCTTTTGCTTCCAGTACGTTGGTGGGTTTTTTGCTGGTGGCTTGTGTCGGATTTTGGCTGTTGTTAACTTTATCTGATGAAGTAACACCAGCAAATATCTCGTCGTCAGTCACTCCCATTCACTTGCTGGTACTGCTCTACTGGGGAGTTGCCGCAATCGCAACAGCATTATCACCAGTGAAAAAGGTGGCACTTAACGACTTGGGAACCTTGACCTTGTATTTGCTACTATTTACCCTTTGTGCCAGGGTATTAAGGTCGCCTCGCCTCCGTTCTTGGATTATCATCCTTTATCTGCACGTATCCTTAATTGTTAGTGTATATGGGTTGCGGCAATGGTTTTTTGGAGCCACAGCACTGGCAACTTGGGTTGATCCAGAATCTCCTATGTCTAAGACTACAAGAGTCTACAGTTATTTAGGCAATCCCAACTTATTGGCTGGATACCTCTTACCAGCAGTAATTTTTAGCTTAGTGGCAATTTTTGTATGGCAAAGTTGGCCTAAAAAAGCTCTTGCATTAACAATGCTAATTGTCAATATTTCCTGCCTGATTCTGACTTTTAGTCGTGGTGGTTGGATTGGACTAGTGGTGGCAGTGTTAGCTGTGATGGCATTGCTAATTTATTGGAAAAGCGTGGAAATGCCTCGTTTTTGGCGTACTTGGTCAATACCGATTGTTTTAGGAGGTTTGATCGGCGTATTGGTGCTAGCAGTGATATTTGTAGAGCCAGTGCGGCTGCGAGTCTTTAGTATTTTTGCCGACCGTAAGGATAGCAGTAATAATTTTCGCCGAAATGTGTGGGATGCTGTTTTTGAAATGATTCGCGATCGCCCGATTTTCGGCATTGGGCCTGGTCACGGCTCTTTTAATAAAGTTTATCCCCTCTACCAACGCCCTCGTTACACTGCTTTGAGCGCCTATTCGATATTGTTTGAAGTGACTGTAGAAACTGGCTTTGTTGGTTTAGCCTGCTTTCTCTGGCTACTAATTGTCACATTTAATACGGCACTGTTGCAAGTGCGACGATTGCGACAAATCAGAAGTGTAGAGGGATTTTGGTTAATCGGAGCGATCGCTATTTTGTTGGGTATGCTAGCTCACGGTACTGTAGATACTGTCTGGTATCGTCCTGAAGTCAATACCCTTTGGTGGCTGATCGTTGCCTTAATTGCCAGCTACTGGACACCTTTAGCTCAAAACCAGACAAATACAACTAACTCAGAACCAGCAGTAAATTAACATAAATAAGTTGTCAGTTGTTTTCTTACCGGACAACTGACAACTTTTGAATTTTCTATGAATAAACTTTGAGTTGTCTAATCTCTGTAGGTAGTAGCATTTGGGGCATTAGGGTCGCGATAAGCTACAGGTTCGCGATCGCTCTTTTTGCCAGCCAACCCGCCTAGACCGAATAAACCAAGTAATCCTAGCCAACCCCAATCAAAATCGTTGCGATCGTCAGTAGTCGTTGTTGGAGCAGTAGTAGTGGCTCCGGTGTCATTAGTTGTCTGAGCTTGTGCAGATAGAGTCAAAGGTAAAATTCCCATACTCAAGGTGAGAACGCCAGCGCCAACAGCTGTAATGAAATTACTTTTCATAAGTTGTAAAAGTTCCTGATGCTATCCGAAGTTACTCACCACTCTATCGGTTCTCAACCTTAACAAAATCAATCTGCGGCTAGAAACTCGGCATTTTCATAACTCACGCTGTGGATATACAACATGATTTTAACAGTAATCGATTTCTCATTCTAGTATGGTAGTTTGACCACACGTTACCCTTAATAACTTTTCATTGCCCGTTGAATGTCACGCTGGTCTTGGCGTCGTTTCAGGTCTTCTCGCTTATCGTGGAGCTTTTTACCTTTGCCAAGGGCTATACTCACTTTTAGCCAGCCTCGTTTGAGATACATTTTCAAAGGGATTAAAGTTAAACCCTGCTGTTCGACTTTGCCAATTAGCTTACGGAGTTCTTGACGATGCAATAGTAGCTTGCGTGTACGCCGTGGTTCATGATTAAAATATTGTCCACTAGCGTTGTAAGGCGAGATATGCACATTGATCAACCATGCTTCGCCATTGCGAAGCAAAGCATAGCCATCTTGGAGATTGACTTTCCCCGCACGAATCGACTTCACCTCTGTTCCTGTCAACTCAATTCCAGCTTCGTAAGTTTCTAGAATTTCATACAAATAACGGGCTTGACGGTTGTCGCAAATAACTTTGTAACCTTCGTTCTTGTCGCTCATTGATAATTTTGTGTGCTTTAAATGTACCTAAAAAATTATTTGGATTGGCTTGTGAATTATACGGTGTATCTTAGAACCGCTATAAATGGTGAACTGTATATCACTAATTTAGCTTTTCTAAGTTCACAATTAAGCTTTTCTGACAACTTTAAGTTAGCTGATAGCGATTACCTCTGAGGTTTCATAGAACAAGTTGCTTGAGCAACTTGTGTTACCAAGCCTGATTTTGTGCAGTTTCACAAATAGGACTTACACATCAAGTAGAGGCAATACCCTTGGTAAGCTGCTTGTACGAAAGCCTCCGCGTAACTTTCTTCTTTGCATTTAGATGAATTGCCCTCACTCCCTTTTTGCATAAATCCTGACAAATAATTGGTATGACGCTAATGAATGAACATTCACTCTCCTTAAATTGATGAGTTGTTACAAATTACAAAGCTCTCTATGCCTCCTAAGCACAGGGAGTCTAAGGTAGTTACACTTCGTTAACCTTCCTAATGATTTAAGATTTTCTTTATAAATAAACCCTGAGAGCAGTCATTAGCTGGTAATCCTGTCATAGTATGAAACATAAGAACACTATTATTGTCTGTGTTCACTAACGGAGTATATCAAAGCAAATTTCTGAGTAAAAAAATGCTAGGGGTGTATTATCCATGCCCTTGACGATCCTTGTAGTGGATGATGATTTGGGCACTCGTCTGTCTGTTAGCGACTATCTTGAACTGTCTGGCTACTCAGTGATCACGGCTAATGACGGTCAAGAGGCTTTGTTTATGGTGGATGAGTATCATCCTGATTTGATTGTCACGGATATTGTTATGCCACGGATGAATGGCTATGAACTGGTGCGCCGGGTGCGTCAACAACCAGTGTTTCGTTTATTGCCTGTAATTTTATTAACGGCACGCATTAAGACCCAAGAAAGAATTCTGGGCTACCAGTCAGGGTGTGATTTATATTTACCCAAGCCTTTTGAACTGGAAGAGTTAGCAGCAGCAATCCGCAATCTTTTGGAGCGATCGCAAATTATCCAATCAGAGTATCGTTTTTCTCATAAAGATAGTTTGGGCATTTCCGGCTTGACAAAAGCGGGGGATGCCCATAATTCTCTGTCCACTCAAATTCAGAAATCCCATCTGCACTCAGCCCTAACTCACAGAGAACAGGAAGTCTTAGAGTTATTAACTCATGGTCTTTCTAATGCCGAAATGGGTCATCAGCTACACCTGAGTCCGCGAACTGTGGAAAAGTACGTTAGCAGTTTATTGAGAAAAACCTCAACCAGCAACCGCGCGGAATTAGTGCGTTTTGCGATGAAGCATGGTCTGGTGGAATAAAAGTTAGGAGTTAAAAGTGAGGAGTGAGGAATTAAAACTTCTGACTCATAACTCCAAACTCATAACTCCTCACTTTTAACTTTTGTCAGCAAACCTTCACAAGCATCGATCAATAAATCAATAACCTGATTAAATCCCTCTTCACCGCCGTAATAGGGATCTGGAACTTCCTTTAGAGTGTGTCGAGAGCAAAACTCGCACATCAAACGCACTTTATGCTGATATTCCTGAGTGCGATCAAGAGTAAGGATGTTCTCATAATTTTCTCGATCCATAGCCAAAATCAAATCAAAGTCTTGAAAGTCTGACTTTTGAAACTGGCGTGCTCGACTACGCAGTTTAATTCCCAACTTAGCAGCCGCCGCAGCACTCATGCGTCTGTCAGGTGAGCTACCAACGTGATAGCTAGATGTACCAGCAGAGTCACAAAGGATGCGATCGCTCAAGCCAGCCTGCTCACATTAGATGATTCATGACGTTTTCTGCCGATGGCGATCGGCAGATATTACCTAAGCAGACAAACAGCAACTTGTAAGGCATAGATATACTTTGTCAATAGTCAATAGTCATTTGCCTTTTGTCCTTTGTCCTTTGTCTTTTGACTAATGACCAATGACTAATGACCAATGACCAATGACCAATGACTAATGACTAATGACCAATGACTAAAATCCAGGTAACTCCAACCCACTGGTTAATTCTTCCATACGTTCCCGCATTGTTGCTGTGGACTTGTTGTAGGCTTCTTTCATTGCCACTGTTACAAGATCAGAAAGTACTTCTGCACCTTCTGCTAAAGCATCTGGAGAAATTTCCACTCGCTTGGGTTCTTGGTTCCCACTGACAATTACCTTCACCAGACCACCGCCAGATTCTCCTTGAATCTCCATTTGCTCCAATTCTTCTTGGAGTCGCTTTGCGCCTTCTTGAACTTGCTGCGCTTTCTTAAAAGCTTCGGCTAATTCTTTCATTTTTCCTAAGCCAAAGCCGAATCCCTGTCCTTTTCCTGTCATAATTATTTGTACGCGTGTGCGTTGAATAACAAATCAAATTCAATTATAGATGCGGTAAGTAATTTGACTCTTTTTTTACCAATAATTAATGCGTCATAGAGTTGAGAGTAGGGAGTAGGGTATTGGACATTGGTTCTTATATTCTTCTACCTCATCTCCCCATTCCCCATTCTTTATCCACAAGCACCTTGAAACTCTCCGAGCATTTTGACTTCTGGCTCTAAATTAATAGACCAACGTTCTTGTACTTGATGTTGGATGTGGCGAATGAGACAGAAGATATCACTAGCTTTTGCTCCACCACGATTAACGATAAAATTAGCATGTAGTAATGCTACTTGTGCTCCACCAATTTGGTAGCCTTTTAGACCAGTTTGTTCAATTAACCAGCCAGCACTGTAAGGTTTGGGATTGCGAAACACACTGCCACAACTGGGGAAGTTGTATGGTTGAGTGCTTAACCGATGCTTTTTGTGTTCTTTGGTAATTGCCACAACTTTGGCTGGGTCTGCACCTGGCGCAAGTTGTAAGGTGGCTTGGGTGACTATGCGATCGCCACCTTGCAATAATGAAGTCCGGTAGCTATAACCTAACTGTTCCGGGGTAAGAGTTTCCAACGTACCATCGGGTGAAAGTACCTGGGCGCTAACTAACATATCTGCGATACAGCTATTATGTGCCCCTGCGTTCATCACCACGGCGCCTCCTGCTGTTCCGGGGATACCAACAGCCCACTCCAATCCTTGCCACCCTAATTCTGCTGCCGCCCATGCCAAGCTGGGAATTGATTCTCCGGCAGCAACGGTTAATTGACCGGTTTGGGGATCAAAGTGGTTGAAGCGGAGATGACGAGTAGCAATAACTAAGCCTGATATACCACCATCGCTTACCAGCAAGTTAGAACCTGCTCCCAACGTTGTCACTTTTAAATTACGTTCTTTTGCGTATTTAAGACTTGCTTGCAGTGCTTCTAAGTTTCGGGGGGCAACGTATAAATCAGCTGCTCCCCCAACTCTATAGGAAGTAAATGCTGACAAAGAAGCCTGGGACTTGATCGCACAATCAGTACTGGGTAAGTAAATTACTTCGCTCTCCACTGAATTAGCTGTTTGCTGTTTCTTTGTATTCAAAGCAGAAACTGTGCAGACGTTTCCAGCTGCCTGGGAAATGGTCATCTTTACTTTGTTTTGGTAAAATTTTTACATTAATCTACCGCAAATATACGGTAATAGAGTTCACAGATGAAACCGTTGCGAGAGGAGCGCTTTGCTCAGAAATAAAACTTCGCAAAGTTTCCACTTAGGATGTGGCTTTAGCCGGCTCACAAAGTGTCGTAATTACTTCAGGAATCACCTGGTTCAAATTTCCAGCGCCTAAAAACAGCGCCAAGTCTCCTGGGCGTAGTGTTTGTAGCAAGTACTCACACACTGCTGGTAAAGTTGGTTGATAAACTACCTGCGAATGCTGTTTAGCAATTTCCGCCGTTAGACGTTCACCACTAATTTGCCCTAAATTAGGTTCGCCTGCACTGTAAATATCAGTCAACACCACCAAATCAGCATGGGTAAAAGACTCGGCAAATTCATTTAAAAAGGTCAGTGTACGGCTATAGCGATGGGGTTGGAAGATAGCAACCACTCTTTGCCCTGGTCTTGCCTGTAAACGGGCTGCGGCGAGAGTAACGCGAATCTCGCTAGGGTGATGAGCATAGTCATCAATGAAGGTAATGCCATTGACTTCACCTCGGAACTCAAAGCGTCGTCTTGCTCCTTCGAAGGTGGCGATACCTTTGGCAATTGCTCCAAATTCTAAGCCCAAAGCGCGACCAACAGCGACTGCGGCTAGGGCATTGCTGAGATTGTGCCGACTGAGCAACCGCAACTTTAACACGCCCAAAGCTGTGCCTCTTTCCCAAACCAAAGCCGTGGTACCATCAGCACGATAATCAATATTGGTGACGGTGTAATCAGCGTCGGTATCTGAGTGTAAACTGTAGCTGATTGTGGGTTGCAAGCGATCGCGCACTGTCGCACAGTCAATGCTACCTATTAACGTTTTACAACCCTTAGCAAATGTCTGGAAGATGTCAATAACTTCTTCTAATGTATCGTAGTGGTCAGGGTGATCGAGTTCAATATTGGTGATGATACCAATTTCGGGAGCGTGTTTTACCAGAGAACCATCTGATTCATCTGCTTCGGCTACTAAATATTGGCTTTGTCCCAATCGAGCATTACCTTCCCAAGCATTGACTTCGCCACCGACTAAAATCGTTGGGTCTAGACCCGCTTCCAGAAGCATATAGCCAATCATACTACTGGTTGTAGTTTTGCCGTGTGTTCCTGCCACTGCAATACTGTAGTAATCGGCAATTAAAGCTGCTAGTACATCTGAACGATGTAAAACTGGACAACCTAATTCCAGCGCTGCTTTGTATTCTAAATTATTAGTGTTAATTGCTGTTGAACAAATGACTTGAGGCAGTTTTGACTTAGTATCAGCAGATAATTGTTCTTGTGAATTTAATACTACTGGATTAGCCAATACCTGAGGGTGAAAGAATTCGAGATTGCTTGCCTCTTGTTTACTAAAAATATGAGCACCGATAGATTCCAACTTGTGCGTAATGTGGTTAGGACGAAGATCCGAACCTGACACTGGAAATTGACGCTTTGCAAGAACGTATGCCAGAGCAGACATACCTATGCCACCGATGCCAATAAAATGAAATGGTCTACCACTAAAATCTACAGAATTAGTCATTTATTGCTCCTCTTACACCACACCACACCATAATCACAAATGACACGCGTATCATAACAGGAATTTGATTTTTACCGTAACTACTCCTGTATCATGTTCATGTTTGATGCCCAAATGATGTTTCTGCTCTGGTTTTCCTGGTTGAGAATGATTTTACCTTGGTTGGAGGTTTTTGCTATTTCTGAACTGTTCTTAAGATTATTCTGAAAATTTTGGCCGCATCGGGAAAGAAATTCTTGTAATGTCAAATACATATTTTTGGCTACCTTACTGGAATTGGCTACATAATACATTGTTTAGTGAAACTAAATTGAAATTGCATCAAGTCTAGGCGTGAATTGAGTACAATAGTACATTGGTAATGAAACTATTTTTCAATTGCATATAACCCAGGCTTATCTGGATGCAGCAACTAGCAATTTTTGGTGGCACATTCGATCCAATTCATTGGGGACACCTGCTCGTAGCCGAGACAGCTTTGCATCAAGTATCCCTTGAAAAGGTTATTTGGGTACCAACCCTAAATCCTCCTCACAAAGAAGCAGCTTTGTTTGAGCATCGTCTGCAAATGCTGCAATTAGCAATAAAAGATAACCCAGCATTTACTGTCTCACTAGTGGAGACTAATCGCTCTGGGACTTCTTATGCCATTAACACCCTGATTGACTTATCTGCTTGTTACCCAAATACTCACTGGTACTGGATTGTGGGCTTGGATACTTTCCAAACCTTACCCGGTTGGTACCGAGGACACGAATTAGCACAAATGTGTGATTGGTTAATCGCACCCCGACAGCTAGGTGGTGAGACTATAACTCAAAGCAAATTAATCTGCAAGCAAGTGGAGCAACAACTCAAGGAGGAATCTGCGATCATTAACTGGCAACTCTTGAATATACCTTTAATAGGGGTTTCGTCAAGTCTAATTCGCAAATTTTGCCGCGATCGCCAGTCAATTCGTTATTTAGTCCCGGAATCGGTCAGATCATATATCACTAACAACAATCTCTACTCTTACAAATCTGAATAAATTATGTGTTTTTTTATTGATCTAACACTTTATGGTTAAAAGTGCCCCCCCCCTTTGCGATATGATTGGGGTCAACGATATCAACATATAAGCATAAATACAGAGGGCAAGACACTGTGATTAGAGTTGCAATCAACGGTTTCGGGCGGATTGGACGTAACTTTGCGCGTTGTTGGGTGGGTAGAGAGAATAGTCAAATCGATCTTGTCGCTATTAATGACACTTCAGATCCTAGAACCAATGCTCACCTGCTAAAGTATGACTCAATGCTAGGGAAGATCAAGGGTGCTGAGATTAGTGCCGATGATAACTCTATCATCGTGAACGGTAAGACCATTAAGTGCGTGTCCGATCGCAATCCCGAAAACTTGCCCTGGAAAGATTGGGGAATTGACCTAATTATCGAAGCAACCGGGGTATTTACTAGCAAAGAAGGAGCGCTCAAGCACGTAAATGCTGGAGCCAAGAAAGTTCTGATTACCGCTCCTGGTAAAAACGAGGATGGTACTTTTGTGGTTGGTGTGAATCATCACGACTATGACCACAACATACACAATATTATCAGTAACGCTAGCTGTACTACCAACTGCTTGGCACCAATCGCCAAGGTGTTGAACGATAAGTTCGGCATCATCAAAGGTACGATGACCACTACCCACAGCTATACAGGGGATCAGCGATTGCTAGACGCTTCTCACCGGGATTTACGACGGGCGAGGGCCGCAGCGATAAACATTGTACCCACCTCTACTGGCGCAGCAAAAGCAGTGGCGCTGGTTATCCCAGACCTCAAAGGCAAGCTAAATGGTGTTGCCTTGCGCGTACCAACCCCGAACGTCTCAATGGTAGATTTCGTAGTTCAGGTTGAGAAGCGTACTATTACTGAAGAAGTTAACCAAGCTCTCAAAGATGCTGCCGAAGGCCCACTTAAAGGAATTTTGGACTACAGCGAACTAGAACTGGTATCCTCTGATTATCAAGGTAGTGATGCTTCTTCAATTGTCGATGCTAACTTGACTTTGGTCTTGGGTAATGACTTAGTAAAAGTTATGGCGTGGTATGACAACGAGTGGGGTTACAGCCAACGAGTCTTGGATTTGGCAGAATTAGTAGCTGAGAAGTGGCAATAATTAATTTGTCATTAGTCATTAGTCATTGGTCATTGGTCATTAGAAAAAGGACAAAGGACAAAGGACAAAGGACAAAGCACTATTGACCAAAATGTTGAAATCCCTGGCTAAGATTCAGAACTTGGTCAGGGAATTTTTTTTGCTCGTCGTGCAATATTACTGTCGATCCGGCTGTAATCCTGCCTGCGATCGCAGCACCTTCTCCAAGATGTTGCACTAAGACTAATGCTAATTCTTGTGGTAAACACAGCACTAATTCAAAGTCTTCGCCACCATATAGAGCATATTTTAACGCTTGGTCTGGTGTCAGCCAATTGTTAAAAGTTTTTGGTACGGAAATTTGTCTGTATTCTAAGACAGCGCCAACGCCACTGGCACGGCAAATTTGGATAATTGCATCTGCCAAACCATCACTGCTATCCATACCAGCAATGGGCATGGGGCATGGGGCATGGGGCATGAGGCATTGGGATGCTAAAATTTTCCAGAGGATTGGTAAGACATCTAATCGTGGTTGGGGACGTTGATGTGCGCGGATTAGAGCCGTGCGTTCTACATCTTTGAGGTTTTGTCCTAGTTCGGGATGCAAGAGTAGTTCTAAGCCAGCGTGGGAGGCTCCATGAACGCCTGTAACGACGATCGCATCCCCAACAACAGCAGCAGAACGGCGAATAATTTGACTAGGGTTGACTTGACCAAAAGCGGTAATTGCCAGAGTAGTTACAGGCGATCGCACGACATCACCCCCAACAATTGGGGTATTGTATTTTTGCAGGCATTCTGTCATTCCCTGGTACAAGCGTTCTACCCAACTTACCCTAAGTTCACCGGGTAGTCCCAACCCGACAGTGATTCCCAATGGAGAAGCGCCCATTGCTGCTAAATCTGATAAATTGGCAGCAGCAGCTCGCCAACCAGCATCTTCTGGGGAAGTGGTGAGATTACTAAAATGCACGCCATCAACCAGTACATCTGTAGTTACTACCAAAGATTGCCCTGGTGCAGTCTCAAGTACTGCGGCATCATCGCCGATAATTTCTGGTGGGCAGAAGCGCTGTAATCTTTCTAAAAGACCTTGTTCGCCAATGTCTTTTACCTTTTGAGAAGATAACTTAATGTTCACAATCGGTTTTCCGTGTTGCAAAATTACGAACAAAACTGATGATTTACTTTACTGTTTAAGATAAGGGTATTGTCTAGGAGTCAGTTGGAATGGTAACAACACCAGTAACCAGCATCACATTTGAGGAGTACTTAACCTATGATGATGGTAGCGATTTTCATTATGAACTGGTGGATGGCAAGCTAGAGTTAATGAACCCACCTACTATAGAACATTTCCTGATTGCCAAATTTCTTGAGCAATCTCTAGATGCAGAAATCAAACGTTGTAACTTTACTTGGCTGTGTTTTCGAGAAAGTGGGGTGAGAACGGGTAGAAATAAATCTAGGTTGACTGATTTGTGTGTAGTGACACTGGAGCAAGCTAGAGAATTGTTGAATGCTTCAGCAGTATTTGAGTCACCACCGTTACTAATTGTCGAGGTGGTCAGTCCAGAGTCGGTAAAACGGGACTATCGTTATAAACGCTCAGAATATGCCGCCTTAGAGGTTCCTGAATATTGGATTGTAGACCCACTGGCAACAAAAGTTTCAGTGTTACTACTGGAAGATGGATTTTACGAAGAAACAGTTTTTACAGCTACTCAGCAAATTGTATCACGAACTTTTCCAGAATTAGCTATTGCAGTTGATCAGATATTCACCGCCGGAAACCTGAATCAGGGGAGTTAGAAGTTAAGAGTTATGAGTTTAGTAATTACTCTCCCTCTGCTCCCCTGCCCTCTCTTATGCAGCTTGCGGTTCAACCAGATTTTCTATCCCCTGAACCACGGTTGCCGATTCGATTTTGTCACCAGCTTTCAGTTTATCCAAAACTTCTTTACCTTCGGTGAGATAGCCAAAAACGGCATAGCGACCATCCAATAGGTTGCGTCCGGCGGGAGTGAGTTCGGGTTCAAACAAAAAGAAGAAAAATTGTGATGAACCACCATTTACTTCACTTTCAGGACGAGCCATCACTACTGCACCAAAGGCAGAAAAAGGTAGAACTGGCATATCAACGTAACGACCAGCTTCTTCTAGAGTAATGCCATAAGTAGGTGCTTTATCTCCTTGAACTAGGACTTCTAAGGGAATAGCACGATATTTGCCCGTTGTTGGGTCAATGAAACCCACATCCTTCCCAGCAGGATCTCCAGTTTGGAGAAAGTAAGATTCTTCAGAACGGGTAAATTCTAAACCATTATAAAAACCCCTCTGTACCAAATCTACAAAATTACCAGCAGTCACAGGAGCGCTGTAACCGTCTACGACAAGGGCCAAATCGCCTTTGTTGGTTTTGATTTCTACAGTGGCACGACCTTTAAGTTGCGGCAGATTACTGTACTCAGCAGGCACTTCAAAGGGGAATTGTTTCACCATTGACTCTTCTAGCTGAGTAACAAGATTCAGAAGTTTGCCTCTCTCTTGCAGAATTTGTTCTTTATCTTTGCTGTTCGCCAATTCTTCCAATTTACCCACCCCGGATTTTAACTCGGTAATCCAAGCTTCGGCTTGGGGTTGGCGTTCTGCGGGAACGCTTGTTAAGATTTGGGAAGGTTTATCGAGAATGCGGGATGCTTGGCTGATGTCTTTGGAAATAGCACCCCAACGCCGATTCGCTCGCAGTTGGGCAGAGATGTCCTCTAAAGTGCCTTGTAGTTGCCGCACAGGTTTGTTATCTATCGGGAGTGCATACCGCAACAAAGCCTTTCCGTCGGTAATTGCATTGCCGGCTGGCAGTGCGGCGCTACTGGAGGGAGTCCACCCAGCTGTAGTTATGCCTAAAAATATTGTTACCAGCAGTATTGCCATTAGGCTGTTCTTCAGCCAGGATTTTAATAAGTTAAGCATGGGATAACTCAAATGCAGCAGTGAATTGTTGACTGGACGTAACCCATAAATAATCTTCCCACGTTAGGTGATGAGTGGAGCAGAGGTCTAGGGCAGAGGAAAAATGACTAATGACAATGACACTAAACTAATGACAAATGCCCAATGACGACCCTAGAAGGGTACAATAAATGCCGATTGTCTTCCAAAATTTGAAAGTTTCATGATCTCCAGTAACGACTTTCGACCCGGTGTTTCAATTGTATTGGATGGGTCTGTATGGCGAGTGCTTGAATTCTTGCACGTCAAACCAGGCAAAGGTTCCGCCTTTGTACGAACTAAGCTAAAAAATGTCCAGAGTGGGAGCGTTATGGAAAAAACGTTCCGCGCAGGGGAAACAGTGCCGCAAGCTACTTTAGAAAAAAGCACGATGCAGCATACCTATAAAGAAGGCGATGAGTTTGTCTTTATGGATATGGAAACCTACGAAGAAGGCAGATTGACTCGCGAACAAATTGGCGATCGCGTCAAGTACCTTAAGGAAGGTATGGAAGCCGAAGTGATTCGGTGGGGCGAACAGGTATTGGGAGTAGAGTTACCTAAGTCTGTAGTTCTAGAAATTGTCCAAACAGATCCAGGTTTAAAAGGTGACACTGCCACAGGTGGCTCAAAACCAGCAACTCTAGAAACTGGTGCAGTTGTGATGGTTCCTTTGTTTATTTCTCAAGGAGAACGCATCAAAGTTGATACCCAGGAAGATAAATATATCAGCAGGGAATAACTTTCATCTCTACGGAGATGCAAGTCCCGCTTGAAATCCCTACATAGGGATTAATCCCCTGCCACACTTAAAATGCTAATTTACGGATAGGTCGAGGTAATAAAAACTGTGCCATTGGACTTTAATGAAATCCGCCAACTACTGGCAACTATCGCACAAACAGATATTGCAGAAGTCATACTCAAAAGCGATGATTTTGAGCTAACAGTCCGTAAGGCTGTGAGCATTAGCAATCAGATGTTGTCGGTAGGTCAAGGGACTTTAGGCGGTGTGGTAGGTTCAGGCTTGACATCGGGTTCATCTGGAGGAAACCAGATGAGCGGAAGTCAGGTAACGGAGGTGTCCACATCTCGTGTATTTGAGAATACTGGAACTAGCACACAAATGCAGTTATCAGTAAATCCTGCCTCAACCATTGACCAGAGATTAGTAGAAGTGCCTTCCCCAATGGTAGGAACGTTTTATCGCGCTCCTGCGCCTGGGGAAGCGGCATTTGTGGAAGTGGGCGATCGCGTCCGCAAGGGTCAAACAGTCTGTATCATTGAAGCCATGAAGCTGATGAATGAAATCGAAGCCGAAGTCTCTGGACAGGTGATGGAAATTCTTCTTCAAAATGGCGACGCTGTAGAATATGGTCAACCTTTGATGCGAATTAACCCTGATTAAGTATTAATGTATATATGATGTGAGTCATTGTTAAAACTTTCAGTCCTTGCGGGTCAACCCTGATGAAACAAACGTTGCCTTTACCACCAGAAGTGGTGCAACAAGTAGCTGAATACTTCAGCCTGTTAAGTGAGCCAATGCGCCTACGGCTGCTACACTTATTACGGGATGAAGAAAAATGCGTGCAAGAGTTGGTAGAGGCAACACAGACTTCTCAGGCAAATGTGTCAAAACACCTGAAGGTAATGTGGCAAGCAGGTATCCTTAGCCGCCGCAGTGAAGGAACTTGCGCCTATTACCGGGTGGAAGATCAAATGATTTTTGAGTTGTGTAATCGGGTTTGCGATCGCCTCGCCACAAGGTTGGAGCAGCAAGCCCGGAATTTTCGCGTGTTAAATAGTAAACGGTAAGTTTAAGAGAGTTATGAGTTATGAGTTATGAATTAAAACTCCTAACTTGTAACTCCTAACTTTTTTAAAGGGGGTAATCTTCTTGAAACTGTTCACGAGTTAGCGGTTGTTGTAACTCTACACCCTCACCGCCTAAAACATCCAACGGTTTGCCGTTCACATCAATGTATACTTTGGCTTTGGGATTTAAAGTTGTGGCAGTGTAAACAACTTGTCCTACGCGTCCCATCATTGAGGTGCTACCACCACCGCTGGTAAAATCTTCAGATAAATTAACGTGAACCTCATCATTTTCCGCTTTCAACCCCAATAGCTTGGTTCCTTTAGGGATGGTTGTCGAATCTGTCCCTTCTGTTGGACCTGCTAACAAACTTTGGAAAGCTGCTTCTAAAGGCTGGTTGGGTCGAATAGAAGCGACTTTAATAGGCTGGGGAACCAAAGTAAGATTTTTGTTATTTGATCTTAACCAATAAACGTTGGGGGTTTGCTCATTAGCTGGCTGCCTAGTTGATGGCTGTGCTGGCTCAATGCGGCCAGAAGGATTTGATGGTGTGGGAGGATTGCTGGATTGTGTGGTAAACCAAGCTACACCGCCACCCACCGCTACAACCGCTGCTGACACGGCTGCAATTACGCCTGAAGAAATACGATTAGATCCTTGTTGGTCTTTCATGTTCAAAACCTTCCTAACTGAGGGCTGATATGGTAGTTATGTGAGGAGCAGCCTGGTTAAAGACGATACTTATAAGTAGAGAGTTTCCCACAATCTAGAGGAGACTTAATAGCTTTTAATTCTGCAAGTCCCTAATATAATTTTAGGATTTTTATTTTTAATCCGTCACCTGCCAAATTATGTAAATTTTGGGGAGTTGAGAGTGAAAAGTTAAGAGTTAGGAGTTGGGAGTTAGGAGTTGGGGACAAGGGGAAAAGGGAGACAAGGGGGAATTATTGAACAAGTCTCTACCCTCTACCTTGTCTCTTCTCCATAGCCTATGCCCTATGTATTGCTTCTGTAATCCACTTATGAAGTGTTGTTGTCACTTCATCAATGACTATTTCTTGCGATTTGCGGGTGGCTCTTTCTACAACTTCAACTTTGCCATTAGCGATCGCGCGTCCGGTTACAATTCTATAAGGTATGCCAATCAAGTCCGCATCTTTAAATTTGACTCCCGCCCGTTCGTCGCGGTCATCTAGTAGGGTTTCAATTCCCGCTTGATTGAGTTCTGTGTAAAGTTTTTGGGCAATTTCGATTTGTTGAGCATCTTTAATGTTAGGAATTGTGACGATCGCGTGGTAGGGTGCGATCGCAACTGGCCAAATAATCCCATCTTTGTCATAAGATTGCTCTACGGCAGCTTGGGCTAATCGTGACACGCCTACACCAAAACAACCCATAAATAATGGCTTTTCTTCACCCTGTTCGTTGGTATAAGTTGCACCCATCGCTTGGGAATATTTAGTGCCTAATTGGAAGATGTGACCTGCTTCAATTCCACGGGCGCTTGCAAGAGTTTGTTCTGGGTTATGGATGGCGCGATCGCCTGGTCTTGACTTACGAATATCTACTACTCGCTCTGGTAACTTAAATTGCTCACCCCAATTAGCGCCAACTACGTGATAACCAGCTTCATTTGCGCCTGTAACAAAGTTTTTTAAATCACCGGCTGTCTGATCCACTAAGCGCAAAAACTTGGGATGGATCTGTTTATTAGCAGCAATATACTCATCTGCGATATCAGGTGCAATGTAGCCTAAAGGTAGAGATTTAGCTGTCCATGTTTGCTGGGCTTCTACATTTGGTACATTCAAACTAATAATAGTTTTAGCGCCATATTCAGAAGCTAATTTGGTCAGTTCATTTTGCAATTTGACTTCATTAACTTCCTGATCGCCTCGAATGCTTACCAGAACTAACACTGTTGCGCCATTATCATAAACTGTCTGATAAAGGACATTTTTCACCAATTGAGTGGGAGAAGAGTTGAGGAGTTGACAGACCTTTTCAATCGTTTCTGTTCCAGGTGTATCGCGTTTCTCATAAGTTGTAAACCGTGAGGTTTCGGCATCAATTGGTAAAGAAACAGCCTTTTCTACGTTAGCGGCGTATTTACCATCCTCAGTGTAAAGAACTTCGTCTTCACCAGCTTCCGCCAAAATCATAAATTCTGTGGAACCAGAACCGCCAATTGCACCAGAATCGGCTTCCACTGCCCGAAAAGCTAAACCAGAACGTCGCAGGATATTGCTGTAGGCTTTATACATATCCTGGTAAGTTTCTTTGAGGCTGGCTTCATCGGTATGGAAGGAGTAGCCGTCCTTCATGATAAACTCTCGTCCGCGCATCAAACCAAAGCGGGGACGAATTTCATCGCGGAATTTGGTTTGAATTTGGTAGAGATGTAATGGTAGCTGGCGATAAGAGCGAATCATATCACGAGCGATCGCTGTGATTACTTCCTCATGAGTTGGACCTAATCCTAATTGTTGCTCGCGGCGGTCAATTAGGGAAAACATAATCCCCTCAGCTTTGGTGTAAGTGTCCCAGCGTCCCGATTCCTTCCATAAATCAGCAGGTTGTAATTGCGGTAAGAGACATTCTTGTGCGCCTGTAGCATTCATTTCTTCCCGCACAATCTGGGAAACTTTTTGCATTACCCGCCACATCAACGGCAAATAAGCATAAAGGCCACTACCGATGCGACGAATGTAGCCTGCACGGAGTAATAATTTATGGCTAGGAATCTCAGCATCAGCCGGATCATCCCGCAGTGTAACAAATAACATTTGTGAAAGTCGCATCGTTTACTCCCTTTCCAGAATCTCTAATTTGTTTATAAACCAATACGGTTCAGTTAAGGTCTACTGGCAACAATTTTGGGTTTTCGAGACGCGATAAATCGCCGTCTCTACAAGTGTTTTGTTGCTCATTCTGAACTGTATTGTGATATAATCTTTGCAACTATTTAATCTAGGTCTAGGTTATGAGTCTTTTGACATTAAAACTAGACACCGTTCACCTGAGTGACGAACAATTTTATCACTTATGTCAAAATAACCGCGAATTGAAATTTGAACGCACTGCCAAGGGAGAATTAATCATTATGTCCCCCGTTGGAGGTGAAAGCGGGAATCGAGAAGCAGATTTAATTATCGATCTGGGAATTTGGAATCGGCAAACTGGCCTTGGTTTTACCTTCAGTTCTTCTACTATATTCAAATTACCCAATGGTGCTGACCGTTCCCCAGATGCCGCTTGGATTCAACGAGAACGTTGGCAAGCACTTACCCCTGAACAAAGACGTAAATTTCCCCCCATTGCACCCGATTTTGTCATTGAATTAAGGTCAGCAACAGATGATTTGGAAATATTGCGTTCCAAAATGCAGGAATATATGGATGCAGGGGTGCAGTTAGCGTGGTTAATTAACCCCCAACAGCAGCAAGTGGAAATTTATCGCCAAAAACAAGATGTAGAAGTGCGAAATCTACCCACGCAATTATCAGGTGAAGATGTATTGCCAGGATTTAGCTTGAGTCTTTCCTGTTATTAAGATTTGCAAGTGCTGCTAAATCTCCACTATCTGCGAACACTTTTCATTGCAGCAGAAAATACTTTATAAGTCTGCGTAAGTACGCTTCATTAAAATAATCTGCGTAGACTAAGAAGGTATCCTCATTTTCTAACCTGAGTAATGTGCCAAGCACAGCGCAAGAGGCAGATTTTACCTCGACTTCATTACTCAGGGCATATTACAGCCGTTAGGATATCTTAAAAGAAATAACCATCAGGCGATTAAAATCAGGGAATCTTTAGGAGAAACTACTTTGGCAGATGTAATTTATCAAGCACAAGCACCCTTAGAATTTATTTCCCCCGCGTTTAACCCTTTATTGCTACGAGTTGTCCATCTGTTGCTACCCAGTTGGATAAAATGGCAAACACCTATTACCCAAATTGAAGCAGACAACGTAGAGGTTCTGGTGGATCTTTATCGCCAGTTTCAGGAGGGTAAGATCCGTTTTATGCTGGCATTTCGCCATCCGAAAACAGACGATCCGTTTTGTTTGGGTTACTTGCTGTCTCAAATTGTACCAAAGACAGCGCGATCGCAAGGTACAGCACTACAACTTCCGATTCACGCTCATTTTATCTACGATCGCGGCATTCCTCTCTGGGCAGGTTCCCACGTCGGCTGGATTGCTTCTCATTTAGGTGGTACTCCGATTCAGCGAGGTAAGGCTGACTGGACGGGGTTACGTTCGGCGCGTGACTTATTCGCCAATGGGAAATTCCCGATGGCGGCTGCGCCAGAAGGTGCAACTAATGGTTTATCAGAGAATATTAGCCCTCTAGAACCTGGTATTGCGCAATTAGGCTTTTGGTGTGCTGAAGATTTACACAAAGCTGGGCGCGACCAAGAGGTTCTAATTGTACCAGTTGGGATTAAATATAGTTACGTTGATGCTCCTTGGGATGCGATCGCAAATCTTTTAAGTGAATTGGAAGCGGCTAGTGGTTTACCTGTGAATGCAGCAGAAAATGCTTCTATAGAGTCGCTTTATCCCCGGTTGTTGACTTTGGCAGAACATTTACTTTTGCTCATGGAAGAATTTTACACCCGGTTTTATCATCAAAAACTGCCAGATCCTAAGATTGTCAACGGGCAAATTCCAGATAGAAATGAAGCGTTAGCAGTTCGCTTACAAGCTTTATTAAATGCAGCACTGCTAATCTCAGAACAGTATTTTAATTTGCAGTCAAAAGGTAGTTTGAGCGATCGTTGTCGGCGAGTCGAGCAAGCAGGTTGGAATTATATATTTAGAGAAGAATTTAAAGATGTCAAAGGAGTATCTGCGGTTGAAAGAGCTTTAGGCGATCGCATTGCGGAAGAAGCGAATGCACGGATGTGGCACATGCGTTTAGTAGAAAGTTTTGTGGCTGTTTCTGGTAATTATATTCGCGAAAATCCAACAGCAGAAAGGTTTGCTGAGACGACTTTAATTTTATGGCAAATGATTGCTAAAATCAAAGGCAATAAAACCGTACAGCGTCCGCAATTGGGTAAGCAAAAAGTAAAAATAACTGTGGGTGAACCCATATCTATTTCTGAGCGTTACCCGGTATATAAGGAAAATCGGTTGGGTGCTAGACAGGCTGTTGCTGATGTGACGAACGATTTACAACACGCGTTGGAAGGTTTGATTTGATTAGAAAGGTTGCATTTTTTGCTAGGAACCAGAATAAAGGTGTCAGTCGTTAGGAGGCTTATTCATTTCGACCTCTGCCTCCTGATTCCCTTAAATAGCAAGGTGCAATGTAAATGCCCAAGTGTTCATCCGAATCGGATATTACTTTCTAAAGTAGATCGCGGGTTTAGATGCCTTGTACGGAGATGCTGGCGGGATATAGTTTATTAAGCTTACACAAACCCAAAAGTTTTTAAAACTATCTAATTAAATGGGTTCAGACAATTGTCGGCTACTACACCTACTTGGCTTTGCTGCTATTTCACTTTAATACAATTGGGTTAGATAAAGGCAAATGTAACTAAATATGTCATTTTTTATTTGAGTTTTATAAAATTAACGTTAAGTTATCCAAATTATATTTTCAGAAAAATCACGCTTTTCTATTTTTGTAATTCCAATTACAAATAGAGGAGTCCAAAAAAAATGTGATTCTCTAAATCAATCAATTTATAAATAATGAAAACTCAAAACTTATTCAATTTGCTGAAGGTTGGTATTGCTACTTTTGGAATCTTCTTTGTGGCTGGTCAAGGAGCCTATGCCTCAGACTTAAAGGGAACAGCATTTAGCATCTCTTTGGAGTGCATGAATGACACTACCGGTCTTTTGATGGGTCAAAACTCCACTGATGCTAGCGGGTGGCAGTATGCATTTGATTCAAACAAAGATGGCATGAACGGGAATTACTGGGTTGGTGCCGCGGCAGGGAAAGTAAACCCCTACGATATCTCTGGTATGGCTATCAAAGAAACTGCTACCAGCATCATTGTGGCAATCAATGGCAATATGAAGTTAACAGGAGAGGCTGAACAGGGTGCTGCCGGCGGTCAGATTGGATATGGTGATTTGTTCTTCAACATGGCGGGTAAAACCTTTGAAAATGCTATGAGCAGCGGGGATTTGTTTGGGATTCATTTCGCTTCAGCGAATGCTTCAGGGGTACAACAACTAGGTGTTTATAGTAATGTTCAAGCAAAGACAGTTACTAATATCAAAGAAGGCTACACTGTTGGATATGGTGGTTTGGCAGGAGATGGATGGATTTCTTACGAAACTCAGGTAAAACAAGGTGGTGGCGTTGTCGGTTATGGTGATTTGACCAGTAGTTACTTTACCAATAACGGGAAAGACAAGACATTTAATCTCAATGTCATCAACTCTGGAAACTATCTGAATGGAATCTCGTTTCTAGCACAAGGTAATGTAACGCAGCAGTTGCTAACCACTGGCTATGATGCCAGCAAATTCAACGGCACACAAACCATTGCATTTGAATTCAAGAAATCTTCTATTGTCCAATCGACTCCTGAGCCTGCTAGTCTCGCTGGTTTAGGAATCGTCGGTCTGGCTTTGGCTGGTAGCAAGCTACGCAAAAAATTAGCGTAGCAATTAAGTAGGGACTATTCGCAATACGGCTTGATTTATCTTCAGTGATTATAGATAAGATAAAAGACTATTTTCTCTCATGGAAACGATCGCTGGAGTAATGGAATTTTGGATGAAGCTTAAGCGAAAAGTATCCCAAAGCGTATAGATTTACTCGCTAAATATTAAATAGGTAAACTTTAATGCCCTTACTTTCTAGCAAGGGCATTTTTTCTCAGATAGTTATCAAATACAAAAACTACTTTGGTAATTCTCCAAATAATCTAGGTAACGCTCCTCATAATACCTATACTCGCTAGCGCGATCGCTTACTAGTTTATATAATTCTCTCTCTAGGCGTGTTTTACAAACAGAGTGCGGTGTACCTTTTGCTGCCATCTGGATTATTTCACCCTTAATTAGCTGAACTCGGTCATTCTCCTCAAAGAAGCCGAGTTCAGCTAGACGGTGATATTCAGCTATAGTAAAGCGTTTAGCAGTGGTAAGGCTCATAACAACTACGAGAATGCAGAGTTATTTTTATCTTAATATAGCTGTAGCTGATTAAAGTGATGCGATGAAAGATGGTGAGGTGTCTAGGTCTTCTTCTTTATCCGTTTCTGTAATTTCTTCTATACTTACACCCTTACAGGGAAAGTTAAAATATTGTTTTTGAACCGTTTTTAATTCCTCTATTGACTCTTGGAAAAATAATTTAATAGCAGATAGCTGGTCTTTTTCAGATAAAAACTCTTGTAAGCTTCTTTGATAAAAAATAGCTGACCATGCTGGCAAAATGGTTAAATTAGCAGGAGTCCATATATTGGGTTTATCGTTAATTACTTTCTGCATGGACTCAATAATTTTTGGGCGTTCTCCAAAATTAGGAGAAACCTGCAAAAATATACCTAAATAGGGATAATCAGTTAAATTACTTGGATTTAAATCGAAGTATCCAAGACCGCACCAAAAAGCCCATCTTTTGATAGAAAAACTAGTGCCAATTATATATCTATTTTTAGATTTCCACTGGTACAAGCTATCCAGTTCAGCTTTATTGACACCTTCAAAAGCTTGCTTGAATTCTTTTTTAACTTCGTCATTAAGTGTGGCTTCTATAAAATTGAGTGTTTTGTTAAAATTTACCATTGTCAATATGTCAATAGATGAAAGGTGATTATTGTGAGCCATTCTGTTATTCCTCATAAAAATTAAGATTTCTTGGGCTAAGATATCAAATGCGCATTTTTCCAGGAAACTATAAAACTGATACCACCTCAGTTGGAAGAAATTAATCTTGGGTGATAACTCAAGGCAATACTCTTTGATTGTCGGTTTTGGATCGCAATCATAATCACGGGTGATGTAAATTAAAATTCGATGTCTAATATTTTCTAACTTACTTAAAATGTCAGCATATTTTTCTAATTGTCCCCATCCTGCGGTAGATCCAATTTTTGATTCAATAAATATTACATCTGTAGTTAAACCAGTTGACAGTTCAACCACAATATCAAGTCTGCTATCCTCTGTATGGCTTTCAATTCTCTTGTGTTCTTGTTGAGTTGAAATCTTGACACTAGAATAATTATCATCACTAATGATTGAGTGATGTTTTAGCCAATCAATTAAAATATCCTTCTTCAAGGATAAAAAATAAGCAACAATCTCAGTAAAAAAATCTTCCCGCGGTTTGTTTCCTGAATGCAGATTGAGTAAATTCGTGAACAAAGACATTTATTTTTAAGTATTTAAGGTAATTCCAAAAAGTCACACACAATAATTAAGCTTGTAGTCCTGATAAAACAAAACTACTGGAAATTTTTAGAAGTTCTGTTTGTATTCGGTATTACTAGCAGTGCAGCAGTTATAACTTAGCCGATCGCAGTTTGACAAGGGTGCTATACTATACCAACAAAAATAGGGGTAAAATTTTTACCCCTACAAAGTTATATATTATTTTAAGAATAGCTAGAGAAGTTTATTGCTCTGAAGTTAAGTGACTTTCTAGCAAAGATGCGATCGCTTCAGGATGAATATTCTTGTATTTCTTTTTACCAAGCTGCAAAACACAGTTGGGAGCGCTGCCACAGCATTTTTGGCAACTTGTATGTTCAATGGTAACTTTGTCTAATAAACCGCGATCGCACAAAGTTTTTTCTAAATCTGATAATAATCCTTTACCACCACGTTTGAGGCAACCACCCTTTTGACATACCATAATCCTCGCTTTGGTTTGAGGTGGTAAATCTTGCTTTGGACACGCATCAATTGGTGTCACCCGATAGGCTTTAATTTTTATTTTACTTGTGCGTGAGTCTATCTCACTATGACCACAAATGCGAAGTTGCTGACCAGGAACTAAGGATGAACTTAGTAAACGGCGTAACTCTTTAGGCAGTTTAATGTCTACATTTCCAGATGGAACTGCCAATTGCAAGTATTTATATTTTCCTGGTTCACCACCAACAAAACCTAGTAACTGTCCCTCAAGGTTCAATTCTGATAACGTCAAATACTTGTTACCCATGATTGATAAAAAGTTAGGAGTGGGGAGTTAAAAGCGAAGAGTTAGGAGTGAGGAGTTAGCAGTTAAAATTTATAACTCATAACTCATAACTCTTAACTCCTAACTGTTTTTAAGCTAGGCGTTTAGCTTCTACTGTTTGAGGTAAATTTGCTGTGTCTGGCAAATCACGAAATTCTAATTCCCAACCATTTGCTAGGGTGAGAATCTTGCCATCACTTCCATCGGTTTGTTTGACGACTTCTTCTTCAAGGTCTTTTTTAGCAACGTAAACTACTAAAGTGCCGGCATCATTCATCCGTAGCATTACTTTCATGAGATTCCTCAACCGATTCTAGTTCTTTTTTCTTGCAGCCGACGACAAACCCTGTTTCTAAGAAATGCACAGCATATATATAGGAAGTCTGCAAATATGTGCCTATACTCGCTATGTAACCGATATCTCCCTTGTTCACTAAAACTTGGCCGACTTCCTTACCAGGAAAGGTACCATCGTTTTTTAGCAGTTTACGAACTCTGACTTTTTCACCAATTTCAAAAGCGGGTGGCAAGTTTAGTTCTAATTCATCGCGTTGCATGAGAGTACCTCTGTTCTCTGACCAAATTCAACAATTCTTCTGTCGTCAAACTGCGTTTTTTCTGTACCGATTGATGGCGCACTGCGTCTAAAACAGATTGGGTTTCTTGGGAATTCAAGAAAATTCCATGCTGTTCTAACAAGTTAGCAACCAAATGCCGTCCAGAATGTTTACCTACTACTAAACGCCGTTCCCAACCTACCTCTTCAGGAGCAAATGGTTCGTAGGTGATGGGATTTTGCAATACCCCGTGAGCATGGATGCCAGATTCGTGAGCAAAGGTATTTTCGCCAACGATCGCTTTCCAAGGTGGTACATCTGCTCCTGATGCGGCTGCAACTAGTTGAGACAGTTCCAGCAAACTGGGTGTGTCAATGCCCAAATCAACGTTGTAGATGCGTTTGATCGCCATGACAACTTCTTCTAATGCTGCATTTCCCGCCCTTTCACCCAATCCGTTGACTGTGGTATTCACTGATGAGGCTCCGGCTTTGATACCCGCAAGGGCATTGGCAGTTGCCAGACCAAAATCATTATGCGTGTGGATTTCTAGGGGAATCGTCAACGCGGAAACCAGCCTTTGGACTTTGGTGTAGGTGGTGAAGGGGTCGAGAACTCCTACAGTGTCGCAGAAGCGGAAACGGGATGCACCCCATTCTTGGGCATAAAGTGCTACATCTAAGAGGAAGTTTTCATCAGCCCGGGAAGAATCTTCTCCGCCAACTGCTACCCAAAGACCTTGATCGAGGGCGAAGTGGATTGAGTCTTTGAGTTTTTGCAAACTTACTCGCCACTGACCATGAAATTTAGTGGCAATTTGGATACCAGAGACGGGAATGGCAATATGCACCCGATTCAAACCACAAGCGATGGAAGCCTTGATATCTGAGATGACAGCACGGTTCCAGCCCAAGAGTTTTGCTTGTAAACCTAAGTTAGAAATTGCGGCGATCGCACGGGTTTCTTCGTCACCCATAGCCGGTATACCCACTTCTAATTCCGGTATACCAATAGCATCGAGAAACTTCGCGATCGCTACTTTTTCTTGTAGAGTAAAGGCAACACCTGCTGCTTGTTCGCCATCACGTAATGTAGTGTCATTAATTATGATTTGATTCATTGCAAATATCCCTCTCTTGGAAGTATTCTTAATATCCTTTCCCTCTACAATCCCTCGTGATGGTAAATGCTAAAAATATCACAATTCATAATGTAGGATACATGATCCTTAATTATTGCCCCATTATTAGCATCACATCTGTATGGCAGGGAACTAAATCAATGTATAATTTACTAATCGTTTTTACCGATGTCAGTTGAAATGTCTTCGAGTAGCAATGAACTAATATAACTATTAGCAAATCCCGAACAAAGTAATACACAGAAGCCAGCAATTAAGGATGTAATCATCTTCGTAACCTCATCTTTTCTAGTGCATGTGGGTGTAATTTAGGCAGGTAATGGTACTCAATGCTAAGGGGTACAAATTCGCTAACTTTGGTCTGCTAGCCAATCAAATATCTTTCCTAGCTGCTCCAAGTCAACGAAACCATACTGCCAGAGGAGCATCGGTAGCGGGCCATTTTCTAATTCACGGTGTCGCAGAGCTACAGCAATATCAGCATTTGAAAGTTCAAGTTCATTGTGCAAAAAATTGAGTAGTTTTATATCTCTGTTCCGAGTCGCCATAATTGATTGAACTTTCAATTTCTTAATTTGGGAAAAATTTAAAAATCAGAAATTCCAATTTATATTTAGGAATTTCGCCTTTTTAATTGTTGCTATATGTCAGGGAAGTTTCAGATTTAGTAGACCCAACAAAATCTAAACCCCGTCTAATCCATCTCAGTCTGCAACAAATTCTGCTAGCAGACAGTAGCTTCAAACTCTAAACCTATTTGAGCTTTGTGCATCTATGAACAAAAAGGATAAAGTCCAGTACTTGCGTCATGAATTCAAGATTAATCGTCCCTAAATTAGGTCTTTTTGAAATAATCATGACTCATCACTGTAATGCCAGCAATGCTCTAGCCATTCTAATAATTCGTGACGAGAAGCAAGAAGTTGCATAACTGTACTACGAATTAGAATTACTTCGAGCAAATTATTCACTTGCACCCGTAAAGAACCATCGGGGGGACAAGAGCAATTAATTTTTAACTCTTGCAAACGGTGATAGATTCGCCAGCGATCGCTCAAAGGAATCTGCAAAACGTGATTTGTCATTTGTCATTTGTCCTTTGTCCTTTGTCCTTTGTCATTTGTCCTTTGTCATTTGTCCTTTGTCATTTGCAAATGACCAATGACTAATGACTCTTAACGCTTAAAGTTTGCAGTTGTTTTTCGAGTTCTTCAATGCGCGAGAGCAAAGAACGAATCACGGTTGCTTCCACATCGGGTAGCTTTCCATGTTCTAGAGGAGAAAGGCTGGCGCTTTCGTTGCGAGAAATAATTCGACCGGGGATTCCCACAACTGTGCGATCGCTGGGGACATTTTGCAAGACAACCGAACCTGCACCAATACGGACGCGATCGCCAATTTGCAGATTACCTAAAACTTTCGCACCCGCCCCAATCACTGCATTTTTGCCGACTGTGGGATGACGCTTACCAGTTTCTTTACCAGTTCCGCCAAGGGTGACGCCTTGGTAAATCAGTGTATAGTCGCCCACGATCGCAGTTTCGCCAATGACTACTCCCATTCCGTGGTCGATAAACACGCCCTCACCAATCTCTGCACCTGGGTGAATTTCAATTCCCGTCAAAAATCGCCCCAAATGAGAAATTAAGCGGGGGATAAAACCGACTCCTCGACAATGTAACCAGTGAGCAAGACGATGCAAACATAGCGCGTGCAATCCTGGGTAGCAAAACACCACTTCTAGCCAATTACGTGCTGCGGGATCGCGCTCAAAAATAATGCGAAAATCACTCAATAATGGCTCAAAAAAAACGCCAGAGAGGAGATTTTTCAGCATGGATGTACGGGCAGAATCCTGCGTTTTGGTACTTGGGGGTAGGCGAAGCCCGTCGGAGACATCGCTAATACTGTCTAAAGACTGTTGCATCGGTAATGTCTATCTGGTAAATGAGTCATCTGCTATTTTTATGCTTATATCAGGTGACATCCAACTCGATAGAAAATCCAATGCTGATTGGATTTATTGGATTGATTGAGGTTGTACTCAAACGCCGAAACCCCGACTCCAGATAAACTTAAAATTTATCTTGGGGTAGGGGCACTAGTATTTAATGATAGGGGTACTAGTATTTTTGGGGCAGGGGTTAAGAATTTCTGTTCACGCTACAAGAAACTTTACCCGTAAGCATTTGCTAAGATTTTATCAAGATATTTTGCAATATATTAAGCTGTACTCAGATGCACTCAAATATGAATTTGGTAAGGCTATAAATCTATTTTCTGTATATCCTATTACTATTAGTATCTTATTATTTGGATAGGCGAAAGACAGGTTTCTTTATTTTCTTTTAGGATTTGCTGTCTGTATGTATGTATACGTTTCAAAATATAGTTATCGCTCATCGTAACTGTTTTCTTATTATATAGATGTGTGGGAATAGCGATCGCAAAATCTTAGAGCGGCATAATAGGTAGATATTCTCATAGCGCCCCTACTCAATAAACCTGTAGAGGTGGATTCATCCGGTTCAAATACTCGTTAACGGAGATAAAAGGTGGATTCATCCAGTTCAAATACTCGACGACGGAGATAAAATGTGATATACAAGGTATCTTGCAAAAGTCCCTAGCACCCCACTCCTTAATCCCCTCCCCTTAGTAACTACGGTGTATACACAAGTCTGAAATAGTTTACTCACCTGGTTTTTTGCGTCAGTTTTACCCCACCCTAACCCTCCCCTTGGAAAGGGGAGGGAACTAGATTCCTGTTTCCCCCCTTTGCATCGGGGGGATTAAGGGGGGTAATTTGACTTGTGTATACACCCTTACTAAGGGGAGGAGAGACAAAGCATAACTTTGGCGGAGTGGGGTTCTTCTTTGTGATTTATGCAAGAGGTCTACAGAATAGGGGCGTACATTTGTACGCCCCTACAGTTCGCCGATGAGTATTAAATTATCAAGAGACGGGAGTTTTAGCAGATTTACCTCTACCAATAGCTTTAAAACGTTCGCCCAACTGTTCAGCGACAGTTTTTAAGCCTGGAGTCTTTTTCGATGCAGTCTTCACGTAATCATAAACAGTCAAACTGCTAGTCATAGCTTCACTACCGACAGCCATTAAAGTATCATCTACCTGTTCGGTGAGTTGCTGCATTGAGGTTAAAAGTTCGGTAAGCGCAGCAGCTAATTGATAATCTTGAACCAGTTCCTCAACATCAAAAGTGGCTGGAAGGATTTCGCGGTTAGACTGAGCAGCAGTAATGCTATTGTTCACAAAGGCTAGGCTTTTATCGCCCATTATTACTAACTTACGCCGTTCTTCAGTGCTGAGAGTAATCAGAAAGGGCATCTTTTTTTGAACTGTCTGTAGCGCGGCTTTAATTTCTTGGATATCTTGTGGCGAAAGGGAGGCTGCAATATTTTGATAGGCCATCGTATATCTACCTTGGGAGTTCTAATGGTGACGTAGCAATAGTTGCTAAGTATATAATTCCCATTGGTGGATGCGATCGCACATCATAACCTATTAATGGATAGCTTACAAGCAGGTTTATCAATACCATAAAAGCAAAAATTTTGTCAATATCATTAGAGATAAATCTTTGAGTAGTTGTGATGGAAGCATAACCATTTCGACGAAGTATATTGAGTGCGATGCCTACGTTCGCACCGATAGAAGACTTGTGTATACACCGCCTCAAGGAGAGGGACAGGCTTTGCGTAGCAAAACCAGGGTGAGGTTCTTTTATTATGGGCAATTCAGCGGACACGATATGAGCCGTCGAATTTACGTAACTCAGAACCAAAATATTGAATCAGATTAAAGTATTATATTTTACTAGTTAGATAAACACTTGTTTGAGAGTAAATGTAAAAATAAATGCTCCAACTTCAACAAAAATCTGGGTTAATGACTGAATGAATTGATTTTTATTAGGTGCTTTGAAATCACTATTACTTATAAATATTTGAATAAATACTTACTATGCTTTAGAGGTAAACACTCACTTATTAATACTAATCAACAAATTAAGCAGTTGTCAGTAAAGTCACAATACGAATACGGGTTAGTATTTAATATTGTCATTTGTTCAACGTTACTTACATTTGTTTGAACTTGAGCGAAAATCGTTCAATCAGTTGAAAGCTAGTTGGCAAAAGGCATTCACGAGCTACTCTTTCTTTTTTAAATGACCTAACAAGTCAGGATGTAGTCAACTCTGTCTATAAAATTCATAGTGAATAAGTTTTACAAAAACCAATATTCTGCATAAAAGAAGAAAATACCTCTGAGTAATACTTAGCAGCTAAAAACTATAAGTTTTGTAGTTCATAGGCAGAAACTAGTACTTCAATACTTTTCCTAGAAATGAAGTATTAGTAACTCATTATTCACTTAGAGAAATTAAGAATTAGGAGTATTAATCATGGCAGTAAATTGGATTCCAGGGCCAGGGCCGACTAATGCAGCAGATGTAGGTATTAGTAATGCCGCTTCTGATAACTTCAATGGTTTGGGTGGAAATGACAGCCTTTATGGAAATGCTGGTAATGACCTGTTACGAGGTGGCGATGGTATTGACTTTTTATCCGGTGGGGACGGGGACGATACTCTAATAGGAGATCGTGGCAACGACACCTTCACTGGCGGAAACGGCAACGATCGCCTGATCTGGAACAATGGTGACGGTAGCGATAGAATCAGCGGTAACGCTGGCTTTGACGTGGTTGAAGTCAACGGCGCGGGTGTGGGAGACAACTTCCGCCTACAACAAGATGCTCAAGGCAGAGCAATCTTTGATCGGCTGAACCTGGTTCCCTTCACTCTGACTGTAGACAGTGCAGAGAGGTTTGAAATCAATGGTGGTGGCGGTGATGACACCCTTGATGTCAACAACCTGTCAGCAACTTCTCTAAATGCAGTCTGGTTCACAGGCGGGGCTGGAAATGACTTGCTCGATGGTAGTGCTACAGCAACACCGTTGAGAGGCTTGGGTGGTGAGGGTAATGACAGCCTGACAGGTGGTACTGGCAATGACTTCCTCTCTGGTGATATCGGTAATGACCTGTTACGAGGTGGCGATGGTATCGACTTTCTATCTGGTGGGGACGGGAACGATACCATACTCGGAAATCGTGGCAACGACACCTTCACTGGCGGAAATGGCAACGATCGCTTGATCTGGAACAATGGTGACGGTAGCGATAGAATCAGCGGTAACGCTGGCTTTGACGTGGTTGAAGTCAACGGCGCGGGTGTGGGAGACAACTTCCGCCTACAACAAGATGCTCAAGGCAGAGCAATCTTTGATCGGCTGAACCTGGTTCCCTTCACTCTGACTGTAGACAGTGCAGAGAGGTTTGAAATCAATGGTGGTGGCGGTGATGACACCCTTGATGTCAACAACCTGTCAGCAACTTCTCTAAATGCAGTCTGGTTCACAGGCGGGGCTGGAAATGACTTGCTCGATGGTAGTGCTACAGCAACACCGTTGAGAGGCTTGGGTGGTGAGGGTAATGACAGCCTGACAGGTGGTACTGGCAATGACTTCCTCTCTGGTGATATCGGTAATGACCTGTTACGAGGTGGCGATGGTATCGACTTTCTATCTGGTGGGGACGGGAACGATACCATACTCGGAAATCGTGGCAACGACACCTTCACTGGCGGAAATGGCAACGATCGCTTGATCTGGAACAATGGTGACGGTAGCGATAGAATCAGCGGTAACGCTGGCTTTGACGTGGTTGAAGTCAACGGCGCGGGTGTGGGAGACAACTTCCGCCTACAACAAGATGCTCAAGGCAGAGCAATCTTTGATCGGCTGAACCTGGTTCCCTTCACTCTGACTGTAGACAGTGCAGAGAGGTTTGAAATCAATGGTGCTGGCGGTGATGACACCCTCGATGTCAACAACCTCTCTGCAACTTCTCTAAATGCAGTCTGGTTCACAGGCGGGGCTGGAAATGACTTCCTTGATGGTAGTGGTACAGCGACACCATTAACCGGCTTTGGTGGTGAGGGTAATGACATCCTCTATGGTGGTGCTGGCAATGACTTACTTTATGGAGATGCTGGTAATGATACATTACGAGGTGGTAAAGGCAATGACATCCTGAGTGGTGGTGCTGGTGGCGATCGCTTTGTGTTCAACTCAGGCGCTGCGTACAATAGCGCCGATCTCGGTGTAGATAAAATTACTGACTTCAGCAGTTTTAGCGATAAAATTGTCCTCGATAAGACAACTTTTGGCGGACTCAATAATCTGTTCCAAATTAGGATAGTAGCTAATGATGCAGCAGCTGCAACTAGCTCTGGACTCATTACTTACAGTCTTGGAACTGGCAACTTGTTCTTCAACCAAAACTTGACATCACCAGGCTTTGGGACAGGTAGTCTGTTTGCCAACATTGATAACGATAACAATCAATTCACAGCCCCACCATTATTATCAGCTACAAGCTTTGAGATCGTTGCGTAAACATCTCTTAAAATCCATAGAAGCTAAGGCATATCTGCAAGCTCGTAGCTAAATCCTAATTAGCAACGTTGATGATTGCTAATTAGGGATAATTGAATCCTCCTCATACTTCAAGTACGGGGAGGATTATACACTTCAATCCAGATAGATCCGAAAAACTTATACCAATTTTAAAAATGATTGCGACAGATGGAAAACTGAAACACTTATCCAATGGATGTTTCACAATCCAAAATCTAAAATCTAAAATGGTATTAAGAGTTGTTGCATAGGCGTAGCCAACCGTAGGCATCGCTTTGGAAAAGCAGGTAATTTTGGACGACCAAAAATATTTCGGAAAAGTTCCTAATTGATGTCTTGAAAGTTGAATTATGGATGGGCATTCTTAAAAAATGCAGATTTATTTTTCTACGGAAAAATTAATTAAAAGATAAAGTTTATTTAAACAACCTCTCGTAAATAAATTGAAATTTGTTGTAGCATAATAATAGTTAGAGTTTTTACAACTAATCAATCGATTAATATGCGTTTACCTATCCTTATCAGTGCAACACTATTGCTATCTCTAGGTCTGAATCTACCAGGTATATCCGAAACTACCGCAGAGAAAGCACAATATCAAACGCAAACAAATAATAACTTGAATTCAAGACGGTTGACATTTAATAAGCGTTTGTGGGAGCGGGCAAATATTTATAACTATCGCATTACAGTTAGCAACAGTTGCTTCTGTATACCAGATGCTAGAGGACCAGTAGTTATTCGAGTACGTAATGGTCAACCAACTTCCATAACTTCTGTAGCTACAGGTCAACCAGTTAATCCGCAATTCTTTCAAAAATACGACACAATTCCCGAACTCTTTAATGTGATTCAAGATGCTATCAAGCGTAAGGCATCCAACCTGGATGTAGAATACAATGCTAAACTTGGCTATCCAACTAAAATTAATATCGATTACAATAGTCAAATAGCTGATGAAGAAATATTTCTGACAATTGAGAATTTTCAGTAACTTAAAAATAGACGCTAAAATCATTACTTGCGCTCAATCTCAACCCAAAACAGGAGTGAGTTAGTAACTCCAAAGCGAGGTTTAATAATTCACTTTCCCCCAAAAAGCTAATAGCGATCCAATACGCTTGAGTTAAGGGTTATTCGTGTAGATAATTTGTCTTTTAAGACGCGATAAATCGCATCTCTACATCTGGATTTTGTTGCTCATTCTCAACTGTATTAGATCACCATTAACTTTTCATAAAAATTAACACTTTGATTAAGTTATGTTGATTTTGTGCGAGTAATTCTCAATTATTCAACGAATTTGTTGTGTTTGAGGGCTTGACTAAAAACAGTCACTTCTGATAGCCTAAAATTACTCGATAAGATTAGGGCTTGCTGTAACTTTATTCGCTAGTTGCAATCGAAGTAACTTTACTAATCCCATGCTAGAATTTAACTTTTTACAGATGGCTTAAAGCTGTACACCCATTTGTGAAAATCATCGTTAAGACTCATTTGCCGCTCTTGCGTCTGCCCATTAGATGCCACGGTGTTAATGTCGTAGTAACGCATCTCACCCAAGGCACTACGAGCTTGAATGAGTTTTGTCCGCTCAATGCGACACTGTTGGTATCTAGTCAGAGCTTCTTGGAGATTAGCTGAATCAGAAAAACACTCTCCTAGTTGGTATGCATCTTCAAAAGTGGTATTGGCTCCTTGTCCCATTGCAGGGGCCATTGGGTGAGCCGCATCGCCTAAGAGAGTGACTCTGCCTTGACTCCATTGAGTTAACGGTGGGCGATCGCAAATTGGCCCTTCCCAAATTTCCTCGGCTGGTGTCGCTTCAACCACCACCCGAAAGGATTCATCCCAGTCGGCTAATTCATAGAGAATGCGAGATTTGACTTCATCAGCACTGTGGGAAAGGGAGTACTCAGGTGAGAACTTCCGACTAATCCAACTGGTATAGCCGCCGCCCACATTCAGAAGGTACATGAACCTATCCCACTAATACCGAAATATGGTAATCTACTTCTCGTATGAGAGGGGTGTATCTGTGTATGGCTGGG
>NZ_JABXKO010000024.1:0-67392 GCF_017114965.1 Nostoc sp. JL31 | reverse complement strand
AGTTTACTTTGACGCATTCATTGACCTTGCTACAATTCATATCTGGATTAACAAAATATTATTAGTGGGATAGGTTCGTGGGGTGTTATGTTACTCAGCCAAAATTCGATTGAGATACTGTAAAATTACCACAGCGATCGCTACACTCAAGATGAAGCCTAGCCAGTAACTATTAGTAATAATTTGTGGTTGATCTAATGCCCATCCACCCAAGGGATGACCAATAAAAGAGCCAACAGCCCAGCACAAAGCGTTGATGGAAAAATAAACGCCGCGTTGATTTTTCGGGGCTAACTCAGTCACTAAAGAAGCAGCAGATGGGGTATAGGAAACAATCGCCACAGCAAATACTCCCAATGCCAATGTTACCCAAAGCAGATGATGAGATGGGGCTGTACCGCTTACCCAAATCAATCCGAAACCAATTGCCCAGAAAATGGCGGAAACAGTGAGCGCAAGTGTGTGAGAGCAGCGTTTTAAAATGCTGGTGACAGGCAACTGACAAATAATTGCAAACACTAAATGCCAAGCAAATAGTCCGCTAATGGTAGTTTCAGCAAATCCCTTGGCGGTACTTTCGACAAAGACAAAGTTTTTGAAGTAAAGCGGCAGGGTGCTGTGGATTTGAGAAATATAGATTGTGAAAAATATATTAACTGTAATGTAAACCAGGAAACGGCGATCGCTTAATACTGCCATCCAAGCAGTTAAATGTTCTGTCTTTTCAAATTCCTCTATCTGCTGTTGTTCAGTTTCACTAATCCCTACATAGACAACTGCAAAAAATACCATAAAAGAGATGGCATCAATCACAAATAGCCAGCGATAACTCCCAATTATCGCGATCAAAAACCCAGCCAGCACAATTCCGATCGCTAACCCCAGATTATCAGCTAGTCTGGCGATCGCAAAAGTTTCCCGGCGATTGTCAATTTGGCTAGCGTCAGCAACCACAGCTTCAGCCGCCGGCCAATAGAAACCTATCCCTAAACCGCTAATCAAGCTACCGATTACCAAAGAAGTGAAATTATTGGTTGTAGCTAAAACTAGAGAAGCAATTGCTGAAATCGCCGTCGCTAGCAACAAAGTGCGGCGGCGTCCCCAATATTCAGAATCAGCCAAAGAACCACCTGCAATCCGCCCTACGATGCCGGAAATCGAGGCGCTACCCAAGGCTACCCCAACACTGGTTGCAGATAAACCAAGTTGATTAACAAAAAAGATGGGCGCATAAAACAGGGTAAAGCCGGTACCAACTTCCGAGAGAAATCTCCCAATTGCGAAAATCCAGACCTGGGGATGTATCGAGGGCAACCACGATGATAACTGAGATTGAGAAGCTAATTTCATGAGCTTAAATGTCATAGGTTGATGACATTTTTGTAATTCTTATCATTGGCTACTATTTTCCTCACTCATTCCACAGGGTTTCCACAGAGATTTTAGCAGTTTTCCACAGGTGCTATACGAGCTAATAGGCTTCTTGCGGTCTTACTGGGGATTGTTGATTATAAGTACCAAAGAAGTTTAAGGACTGAGTTTTTGTGAAGTAAAGTAACAAAAAGTCGGCTTAAATCCTTATTCTTTCGTTCGCATTTATTTTTTATACAATCGTTTTTAACATTTCGCAGCATTGACAAACCCACCCCCTCTTGGCGCACAATGATGCGGCTTGCTTTTATAATCCGTTCAATCGGCTGCCATCAAATGTGTAAAATATATTACTACTAAGATGTAAGTGCAGATTGTCGGGATAGCAAAAGAGCGTGTAAAGCCCTAAACCGCTTTACCGTAAGCAACTTGTCCCTCTTGATTATCCTCATAGGAGGAAAATCTCATGAAATCAACGGTTAGCATCTTTACAGAAATTCCTGAAACACTCCACGAATCCTTAAAAAACTACTTAGAAACCCATCCCGATTGGGATGAAAACAGAGTATTGACGGCGGCGCTATCATTGTTTTTACTCCAAAATGGAGATAGCGATCGCCGTGCTGCACGAGTCTATCTGGAAACTTTGTTCCACCACTCCTCAGTAGAAATGCCCTGTACCGACTCACCAGCAACAGCTAATTTACTAGACACCCCATAGGTACTGGTATGAAGGGCGTTATTCCCCTATCTCCCTATCTATTATGGGGCACGTCATACCGTGCCCCATTAACGGGATTTTAAGCTAATAGCGATCGGCAATATTAAAATAAAAAAGATCGGTAGATTCCGATCCATAAAAAAGTTTTAATAGTTTCTCTTATTATTGCCAAAACTAGTTGGTAATAAGGCGGAATTTACCTTTGTTCTCAGTCTCCGACTGGGATACCTGTTGTGAGACTGCCGCCTCCCTGGCTTACAGCAGCAGCCCAATCAGCAGTATTTCCAGACAGAGGCTAGTAAACGTGGTTTTAAGGGGACTTTAGCTGAAGTTGACACCAATACACAGCTATCTGCCTTATGAACTCCAATCTCAGCACCGTTATATTTACCAAAACGGTAACATACCAAGAAATATTTTCCAGTGGACTCTCTCCACTGTCCACTATCTTAAATAGATAGATAAATAAATATCTCAAATCACTGTTTGGCGTGTATTTGAGGAATATCTACTTATTTTGATTATCTAAATTTGTCTGTTACTAAAACCAAGAAAATTCATCAACCACTACCCCAAAAGTCAACAGTCAAGAGTTAAAAAACTCTAGACTATAAACTTAGGACTTGGCTTCCAAATGCTGGGGATGAGCAGGAGATTCAAATTTATAGCCTACGCCACGTACAGTTTGAATTAATGCTGGTTGACTAGCATCAATTTCAATCTTCTTGCGAATTTGGCCAATATGAACATCTACAACCCGCTGGTCGCCGACATATTCATAATCCCACACCTCTTGGATTAGTTCTGCCCGCCGCCAAACTCGGCCTGGATGACTAGCTAAAAAATGCAACAAGTCAAATTCCAGAGCAGTTAAGGGTACTGCTTGATTATTAAGTGCTACCTCCCGTCGTACTGGATCAATCATAAGTTTTTCAAATACCAAGCGTTTCTGCTCGGCAGTAGTTATCACTCGCTGACGCCTCAAAATAGCTCCAACTCTCACTTCTAGCTCTCCTAGCCCAAAAGGCTTGGTGAGATAGTCGTCAGCACCTTTAGCAAAGCCGCGAATTTTGTCGGCTTCGTCAGCACGGCTAGTCAACATCAAAACAAAAACACCATTACGACTTTGCATCTCTTGGCAGAGGTTAAACCCTGTGACATCTGGTAGATTCACATCCAGAATCACCAAATCAGGGTTAAATTGCTCAAATAGAGTTAAGGCTGTCTTTCCATCTTCGGCAGCCTCCACCTGATAGTTCTGCTTAATTAAAAAGCGTTGGATTAAATTCCGAACCGCAGGGTCGTCGTCAACTACAAGAATCTTGGCAGGAGCCATGACCATTACTTTGCACAAAAATTCGTAAGATTAACAAGAGAATTGCGTAAAAACGCAGTTGCCACTTTAGGACTAACTAAGAATCTACATGGCTACGGTATAACAATCCCGATCGCTCAAAAATAAATACTCTAATCAGGATTGTGGGTAATCAGAAGGCGAAACTTCTGTTAGCCAACAGTATATAAGCGCTCTGACTTTAACTGCAACCGTTCTTGATAGCAAGACACCTTCTTGATCCTAGTTAGGTGGTAACTTAAAACGTTTCAATTTTAAATCGATATGTGGATATATACCACAAGCGATTATTCAGTATAATTAAAAAAAAGTCTTTTAGGGCACAGTAAGTTGCCAAATTTGAAACAGTAAACTTGATTTCTTCATAAAAAACATGAATTTTAGGTACTCTCCGTTCAAATTCTAGATTAGAGCCAGAATTAGACAACGACATGAGGGTATACACGGAGTTATAGGGATATGTTAAAGTTACTATAGTTGAAATTACAAAGTCGATCAAACTAACCCGTGCTACTATCCTGTTAGGGCATATAAATAGATCGAGACTTTAGTTTCGATCAAAATAAAACCTAAAGCTGTTTTTTATTCGATAAAAGACTGCCGCTGATTGAGGCTGAAGTAACAAACTCCCATGAGCGATCAAAATCCCTACGAAAAACTTGGGGTATCAGAAGAGGCTAGCTTCGATGAAATTCAGGATGCTCGTAATCGCCTATTCGAGCAACATAATGGCGATGCCAAGCATTTAGAAGTGATTGAGGCTGCTTACGATGCGATTTTAATGGATCGCTTACGGATGCGCCAGGAAGGTAAAATCAAAGTCCCTGAGCGGATACGGTTTCCAGAGTTGCGAGTGCAATCGCCTCCCAAAGAAAGTCCAACCCCTCGCGAGCAGTCACCTGCATGGCTGCAACGGATGCTGGATCAGCCAGCGCCTGCGGATATACTCTTACCAGGAGCTTGGTTTCTCGGTTTGAGTTCTATTAGCCTGTTCTATCCAGAGGGGGGCGATCAGGTTTTGCAGTTAGCATTGGTGGTTGGCGTAGGCACTAGTATTTACTTTCTCAATCGCAAGGAAGGCAAATTTGGCCGTGCAGTTTTGTTCACCCTGGTCAGTTTAATAATTGGCCTAATCGCTGGGGGACTAGTTGCTAGCTGGCTCTTACCACAAATATCATTTATCAGTCTGGAAACGAATCAGTTCTCTACTGTAGTGACGTTTATATTGTTGTGGTTAGTTAGTAGTTTTCTACGGTAAACCACTCTCGTAAGCAGGTTTCTATAAAGAAGACATGGTTTATGTGTGTTCTTCTGAGATAAAAAAGTCAGGAGTCAGAATAGCTATTCTGACTCCTATTTTAATTTGCAACCTGAATTGCTTCTACAGAGTCTTTTTAGACAAGATATTTAGGTTTTAGAACTATATCTACAGCAGTGCTGAAATCCTGAACAATTAAGTCGGGGTGGTAAAGTTCTAATTGGGTGCGATCGCGAATCCCAGATTCTACAGCCATCACCTTAATACCATAATTTTTTGCAGCGGTGATATCGGCTTCCGTATCTCCCACCATCCAGGTATCAGTAGCCGGGGGCAGTTCTTTTAATGCCCTAGCCATTAACAAGGGCTTATCTTCAATATCGCGAGTTTTAACATAGTCGTTACTCAGACAATAACAGCGATTTTCCGGGAAAAATTTACCTAAATCGTATTTTTTAAAGGCATAATCTAGTTCTCTAACTCGGCGCATCGTCATAACTGCCAAATCAATTCCAGCTTTTTGAATTTTTAACAGTGCGTCCACAGCACCAGGTGCGAGAGTGTCATAGTTAAAATAAGCTTCTGTATGAACCGTTTGCCGCCGCAGCTGGGCGAATTCTTGAGCTTGGGCTTCGTCTAACCCGGAATTTAAGGCGATTTGTTTTTCAGGAACACGCGATCGCTTTAACTCCCAAAATTCCGCTTTCGGAAGTTCTTGCACTACTTGGCTTGGGCGACGGGTTTTCTCCAAGCAGAATTGATAAACATGATAGTACCGTTCTGAAACATCAATAATTGGGCCGTCGAAGTCAGTAATCAGTCTTAGCATCGGCGGAAAATGTTAATTTTTATTAAAATTATCTCAGATGTATGGCTATTTTTGGAGACTATCAAGTTTAGCTAATTTAAATTGAGATTTTGTACTCAGGCATCATTGTAAAGTACCGCGTTTAATTTGTTCGCTTTCAATGGCTTCAAATAAGGCGCGAAAGTTACCTTCGCCAAAACCTTGAGCTTGGAAACGGCGTTCAATAAATTCAAAGAAAAATGTTGGCTGTTCAAAAATGGGCTGAGTGAAAATTTGTAGTAATAAGGGTGCAGTATTTCCTCCCTCTAAAGAAGTATATTCTTGCCAGTCTACGAGAATTTCTTGTTGAGCGATCGCTTCTAATTCTAAGGGTGATAGCGTGAGTCCTGGACGCTGTTTTAGCTGCGAGTAATAGGTTTGGGGAACCGAGAGTAAGGATAAACCACTGGCACGAAATTTAGCGATCGCACTCACAAGATTAGTTGTCCGCAAGGCAATATGTTGAATTCCTGGCCCCCGATTGACATCTAGAAATTCCTGAATTTGAGAATTTCTAGAAGCTGGTTCATTAATTGGCAATTGGACGCTACCATTATGTGAAACCATCACCTGGCTGTGTAAAGCAGAGCGATTGGTTTTAATTTTAAACGCCTGCTGGGGTTGAAAATCTAGGATTTTTTCGTACCAAGCCACAGCACGATCCAATTCACCAACTGCCACGTTTAGCACTACGTGATCTATGGCGGTAAAAGTGTTGTCATTTGTCATTTGTCCTTTGTCATTTGTGTTAGTTACAAATGACGACGGACAAATGACAAATGACCTTTCTATCAATGTATGAGTCAGTCCACCCCAGGCAGCAATTTTGCCACATTTGATGAACGCCGTACCTACCTGGCGTTCTTGGATGGGTTGTAGGATTGTAGCACCGTGTTTTTGAGCTTGTGCGATCGCGCCTTCGACATCTTCGACAGCAAAAGCGACATCTGCCACACCAGGTGGATATTGACGCAGAAATTCAGCTACTGGACTTGTAGGTAACAGTGGTGAAGACAGAAAAAAGCAGACATCACCATTTTTCACTATTTCTGTACAAGTGTGAAATGAACTGATGCGATCGGTTACTGCTTGAAAACCAAGATGGCGTACAAACCAATCCCGCCATACTTTGGCATCTTCTACATAGAAATGAACGTGATCAATTTTCATAGATATTGAAAATCCAGCATAACAGTTTATATATCTGTAAATTTTGCCTTTTTTGCTAGATTTTCACGTCCTTCCTAAGCAAGAATTATGTACACGTACTCCCCCTTTAAAAGAACAGATGACTATCAGGTTGAATATTAATTTCCATTGGTACAGCTTGCGGTTCGGCAGAAAGAGCAAAGAAAATCGCATTGGCAGCAGTTTCAGGACTGAGCATTTTTTTCCGGTCTACTTTTAGGTTGACATTATCCCAAAAAGGAGAATCTACCCCACCAAAGTAGAATAGCGTGAACTTGATACCAAAACGCTTGAGTTCCTCTGCCATGCACTTGCTAAAACCGACAACACCAAACTTAGAAGCAGAATAAGCCGCCAATGTGGTTAAACGCACCGCATCTCTGGCAGCCAGTACCAACCGAACTCCGGTAGGCGCAAGTTTTTGTGTTAAAGCTGAACCAATACCACCAGTAGCACCGACAATAACAACAACTTTATCCTGCATTATATTATTTACATTTCTTTACATCTTTTTACATAATACAGAATTACAGGCTCAGGTTGTACGTAAACATTGAGAAAGTATCTATTCGGAGAGTAGCGGCATTACTTCATATTCCTTGCCACTCGCCTTTAATGTAAATGTGGGAGATGATTCTAAATATTTAGCAAAACTAGAACCTAACTTTAATTTTTTAATAATTGAATTAGGAGATTCTCCGGTTATTTTTCGTATCTCTGTACCTAATTGGGACACAGATAATTTAGTTTTATGAGATTTTTTTTTGATATCTTGAATAGTTTTCAATAGTAATTTATTTAATGTTTTCTCATTAGAAACTTTTGCAAAATCTTCTTTTATTGGTTCTTGAATATCTTTTGTAAAAGAGCTATCTAAAACATGGATTATTTTATCCAATTCTGGTTTATTTGGATTATGTTTAATATTGATATCTTGGATATCACATTTTTCTTGAAATAAAGTGGCAACAGCGACTAAACTGTTTAATCGAGCATTTATTGATTCATGTTCACTTTTAATTAAATGTTGAATTGTATCAACCACTTTTTCTAAGGATGGAACTTCTGTTGCGATTGCTAAAGAATAATGAGTTAATTTGCCAGTATTTCTGTTTTCTATATGCAAATTTTGCCCTTGTCTACGTACCCAATAGACAATCAGTCCTTGATTTTGGAGTTCGTTACAGAGGTGGATTAAAATTCCATCACTAGAACAGACCAAGATTTCTTTAACTCTTGGATAAAAGCGTAAAACACAAGCACCAAATGCGATCATTTTTGCATCAGCACTATCCTTACCTTCCGGCACATGGACAAGTTGATAGCCACGGTTATATAGTTCAATATCCTGCTTTCCAATACTTGGATTTTTCCAGTTAGCAAATGCCATTTTAACTTGGAGAGGATACTTACAGACATTAGCTAAAAATAATTCTGAATTCACATCTAATTTTAAGTTTTCTGCATCCAAAAGCAGAAGTGAAATTCCTGTTTCTAATTGATGTTTAATTTCAGCTTTTTGTTGAATTTTCAGGATAAATTGGCTGAATATAGCAGATTCTAGCCAATCAGGCGATAATATAGTTTGCAGCAATTCTTCAGCTAATGTCAAACTCAAAGAGCCAATAATTTTCTCTGTGACTTTTTCTTCTAGCAGGTTTTTCATTAAAGAAAGTTCTGTCGCTTCAGTCATAGACACTTTACTGTGCCCGTTGCTGTTAGAAAGCAAGTCACTTTCCAAGGAATGAGGGAATGCAGGCTCAAGGAATTGTTTACCACAATTTTTGCAGAGGTAATTCTGCTTGTCATTCCGACGACCATTTTGACGACATGAAGTAGATTCGCACCGGGGACATTTCATTTTATGATTCAGGTGGTCTAGAGCAAATACTTGTCTTTAAATATATAGTATAAAAAAATACTGTCAATATCAGACTGCATTGCCCAACACCAGAAAAACTTAAAGAAAGCGGAAATTCAATTTAACCCCTCATTTCCGCTTGTACTATGTATTAACCCTCTGAATAGCTAGAATTTAAGAAGCGCTTCAACCGACGCGAGCAAAAACATAGTCGCGGGTGCGAGAATCCACAGGGTTAGTAAAGATTTTATTTGTAGTACCAAATTCAACCATTTGAGTAATACGATTTTCATTGCTATAAAAGAAAGCCGTAAAATCAGATAGGCGAGTAACTTGCTGCATATTGTGAGTAACAATCACAATTGTCAACTCAGAACGCAAATTATGGATCAAATTCTCAATTTTTATACTACCCATAGGATCGAGGCCTGAACAAGGCTCATCCATCAAAAGAACATTCGGCTTGACCGCTAAAGCACGGGCAATACATAATCTTTGCTGTTGACCACCAGAAAGGTCTAAAGCAGATTTGTGCAGCTTATTTTTCACTTCATCCCAAAGTTCGGCAGCTTTGATGGCAGATTCAACAATTGCATCTAATTCTACTTTCGGATGCCATCCAACTAACTTCACCCCATAAGCAACATTATCGTAAACGCTCATGGGAAAAAGATTTGGTTTGGGAAAAACCATACTAACTTGGCGACGTAAGCGATTGATGTTGACACGACGCTCATAAATACTCTGACCAAAAAATTCTACTTTTCCTTCAACCTTTACTTCTGCTTCTAATTCACTCATGCGATTTAACGATTTAAGAAAAGTAGACTTCCCACAACCACTAGAACCAATAATTGCCGTGACTTGGTTTTGGTAAATATCCATTGACACGCCTTCAACTATCTTTTGAGTGTCGTAAGAGAAGCTGAAGTTTTTGACTCTGATGGCTGGAATTAGTTTACTCATATTCCTAAAACGTATGAAATAAAACTTGATTAAGTAAAACAGTACAAATCAGCAATGCAGTTTCACTATGTTACTGCCAAAATGAGATATTCATGGAAATTACGTAGTTATACAGTAGTCATACAGCAAATAAAGTGTTATTAGATATTTGTATCAAGACTGTGTTCCAAAATTTATTTTTTACAGACTTTTTATACCCATCTTTTGCACCTTGACTGATATAGCATCCTTTCTTATGAAAAAGGATTAGGTCTAGTTCGATTTAAAATAGCTATATAGAAATCAAAATATGAATATCATACAGCAGATTGCAATTTGGTGAGGTCCACAAGCTAAGTCTGTTACCCAGATATAAAGCGTGTTTTACTCCTGTTAGCGCAGCGGGGCGTAGCCCATTCTGAATTCTTCTGTATATTTCAATACCGTTAGGTTAAGAAAATTATAGGTTGGGTAGAACGAAGTGAAACCCAACAAAGTCAAGGAAGTGTTGGGTTTCGTTCCTCAAGCCAACCTACGTAGAAGTTGAGTTTTAGGCTTAACTGAACTGTATTGCTGTATATTTCTCATAAATAGTGAGGAGTAACTTTTTTACACTACATTTTATGAATATCTTCTAGTGCAAGCTAGATTGACAAAATCAATAAGTCACGCTTGAAAGTATCTTAACCGAAACGTCCTGAAATGTAGTCGCGGGTGCGGGGGTCTAATGGGTTGTTAAAGATTTGCTCTGTAGCGCCAAATTCAACCATTTGACCAATCCGACTTTCATCGGTGCTAAAGAAAGCTGTAAAATCAGAGACGCGAACGGCTTGCTGCATATTATGAGTAACGATCGCAATTGTCAACTCAGACTGTAAACTGTGGAGTAGTTCCTCAACTTTCATGGTGGCAATGGGGTCAAGAGCCGAGCAAGGTTCATCCATCAGCAAAACTTTCGGCTTGACTGCTAAAGCACGGGCAATACATAATCTTTGTTGCTGACCACCAGAAAGCCCTAAAGCTGATTTATCGAGCTTATCTTTCACTTCATCCCAAAGGGCAGCGCTTTTAAGGGCTGATTCGACAATTTCATCTAATTCTAATTTTGAATATCTGCCTGCTATTCTCATCCCGTAGGCAACATTTTCGTAAATGCTTATCCCAAAAGGATTTGGTTTTTGAAACACCATACCAATTTGGCGGCGTAACCGATTGATGTTGACACGACGATCGTAAATATTCTGACCAAAAAATTCTACATGTCCTTCAATTTTCACAGGCCCTTCTAATTCGCTAATGCGATTAAGAATTTTGATGAAGGTAGATTTACCACAACCACTAGGGCCAATAATTGCGGTTACTTGTTTTTGATAAATATCTATTGACACCTTTTCAATTGCTTTTGTTGTGCCATAGTAAAAGCTGAAATTTTTAACTTTGATAGCTGGAATTAGGTTACTCATGCTTGCTTAAGGTACGAAATAAAAATTATAAAAACAGAATTCAGAATTCAGTATGAATTATTCTTCAATTTATTTTTCTCTGCCTAATAACTAAGCGAGAGAGAATACTGACACATAAAATTAAGGCAAGTAGAACTATAGAAGTAGTCCATACCAATTGACTTTTTTGTGGATCGGGGTCGTTGTAGAGGTTAAAAATCAATACTGGTAAAGAAGCTGTTGGACTTAACAATCCTTCTGACCAATCTAAACTAAATAAAGCGGTAAAAATTAAGGGTGCTGTTTCACCAGCCGCACGAGCTACAGCTAATAAAATGCCTGTAGTAATTCCAGGGATTGCAGTAGTTACAACAATGCGAAAAGTAGTTTGGAAGCGAGTTCCACCTAAAGCAGCAGAGGCGAGGCGTTGAGATGTGGGAATCAGCTTTAAGGATTCTTCGGTTGTCAATATAATTACAGGTAGCATAATCACGGCTAAAGCAAAACCACCTGCGATCGCACTAAATCCTTTAGTTACCAAAACTATCACACCATAAGCAAACACGCCGACAACAATTGAAGGCACGCCTGTAAGAATACTAGTGACAAAGCGAACAATACTAGCAACTGGGTTAGTTTGATTAAATTCTGCTAAGAAAATTCCTGTCATAATCCCTGTGGGAATGCTTAAAATAGCACCAATTACCACCATGATTATGGTTCCCAAAATGGCATTGCCAAAGCCATTATCAATAACTGCTTTGAGAAACATTTCTGATTTGAGTCCAGATATTCCCCGGATGAAAATTTCCCATAAAATTGATAATAAAGGAATGAGTACTAGACCTGTAAGACCAAAGGCGATCGCATTCATTAAGTATGTAAATATTACTCGCTCTTTTGGCAGAGGACTGCATAATTCTGCTACCAAAAATTTATCTTGTTCTGACTGAATGTAACCACTCATAAGTTTGACAAACTTTGATTGATAATTGTCTTTTTAGACTGAGATATTTATAGGAATTTCAAAGCGAGATAGTGTTATTAATTTTTCCTGCCAACCCACTTCACCAAGATTACAGCGCCAATATTTACAGTTAGAGTTAACCCAAATAAAATTAATGCTAAATAGCTTAAAGCACCTATATGCAATCCCGGTTCAGCTTCGGCAAACTCATTAGCTAATACAGAGGGAATTGTATAAGCTGGATCGAGTAAAGAAGCGCTGATTTGAGCAGAGTTACCAATCACCATAGTGACGGCCATTGTTTCACCCAAAGCCCGTCCTAAAGCAAGCATTGCTGCACTTACTATTCCAGAAAACCCAGATGGTAGCAAGACTCGAAAAATTGTTTCCCAACGAGTGCCACCCAAAGCCATAGATGCAGTACGTAATTCTTTAGGGATAGCCATTAAAACATCACGACTAATTGCTGCCATTGTGGGCAAAATCATGATGGCGAGAATAACCCCAGCAGTCAACATATTAGTCCCAGAAGGATCTTCTGTATTAAACAGTGGTATCCATTTAAAAGTGCTGGCTAACCATTTTTGTAGAGGTTCTAGAACTGGAATAAAGACAAAAATCGCCCATAAACCAATAATTACACTGGGAATTGCGGCAATTAATTCAACAAAAAATGCTAGGATGGTTCCCAGCGATTTAGGTAAAAAGTTTTCACTCGTGACTAAGGCTACTGCTATTCCCACTGGGACAGCAAATAAAATAGCGATCGCACTACTTACTAAAGTTCCATAAATATAGGGGAATGCACCAAAAATCTGATTACCTGTATCCCAATCTTGTCCCCACAAAAACCCCATTCCAAACTGCTTAATAGCTGGTAGAGCTTCGTGTAAAATTACCCAACTCATCAAAAATAGTACTGCAACAGTAATCACGGCAAAAAAGTATACTAGCCGTGTAAAACCTTGGTCAAACCAGAAATTTGTACCGCTGGTAGTAGTTAGATTGAAATTTTCATCACCTAGATTTGAATCATCTGATAAATTTGCCATTACAAATCAGTAAAATAGATTTTTTATTACTGGTAACTCAGTTTATTAGGGGAAGAAAGTAGTAAAATAATCCCCCTAAACTTTTTCAAAGGGGGATATATTCAAAGCACCTTTCTCTTTTTAAGAGAATTGGGGAATCTCTTTTGCGTAATTTCTAAAAATTACAAATTAAGGCTTGACAGAGCTATTCACTGTCTGAAGCACTCGATTTGCTACATCAGATGGAATTTTGGTGTAGTTAAGATCATCGTTATACTGTTGACCGTCTTTCAATACCCAATTAATCCATTTCTTAATTGCATCAGCTTTAGCAGCATTAGCATACTGTTTGTAAACCATCATCCAAGTAAGACCGACAATGGGATAACCTTGTCCTGGATCTCCTATAAAAACGCGGTAGTTGTCTGGAAAAGTGACAGTTGATAAAGCTGCATTTGCAGATTCTAAAGAAGGAGCAACAAATTCTCCGTTCTTATTTTGTACCAATGCTGATTTCAGATTATTTTGGACAGCGTAGCTATATTCAACATAACCAATAGAACCAGGAGTACGAGCTACTATAGCAGCTACGCCTGGATTGCCTTTGCCTTTAAGAACATTTGGCAGATTCCATTTTGGAGCAGTATTAGTTCCAACTCTGCCTTTAAAATAACCGCTGATGGCACTCAAGTGATTAGTAAAAATGAAAGTTGTACCGCTACCATCGGCGCGAACAGCAAATTTAATTGTTTGATTTGGTAGATTAGCGCCTGGATTATCAGCTTTAATTTTCGCGTCATTCCATTTGGTAATTTGACCTGAATAAATTGCTGGTAGTGTAGCGCGGGATAATTTGAGATCGTTAACACCTGCAAGATTGTAAACAACAGAAACAGCACCGCCTGCTGTAGGTACTAAAATTGCACCATTCTTGACTTTAGCAATTTCATCATCTTTCATTGCAGCATCACTACCACCAAAGTCAACGGTTCCAGCGATGACTTGACGAATACCACCACCACTACCAATTGCTTGGTAGTTAATTTTTAAGTCTGGATATTTCTTCTTCACTTCACGAGCATAGCGTTCGTAAAGCGGAGCCGGGAAAGTTGCTCCTGCACCATTTAGAGTTTCAGCTTGTGCGAGCGCACCAAAAAATGGACTAAGTGCAACAGAACTTGTCACCATTGAAGTAGCAACGACACGATTCAATATGGCGGTCGAAAAAATCATATTATCTCTGATTCCAGGAGTATTTTACTGCTGTAATTCCAGTCTTAAATAGGCTACATTTTGTATGGTTAAAGCTTATTTAACAATTGATAAGCAAGAAATTAAGGTGTGTTTAAATATTAAATTAAAATATTTTTTATGTTTGCTTCCGGTTACAATACAGCACTAAAAGTATAAATAATCCTATTCCTGCCAAATATTTAATTGCATCGGGTACATTAGGATTAGGGGAGAAAAAGCCTTCGATCGCACCAGCAATAATCAACATTGGTACAATCCCAAATACTAGCTGCACCGCCTGATAACCATAGAATTTCAGTGCATCCCCACGGCGATATTTACCAGGAAATAAAATTGCTCTTGCTAATAAAAATCCCGCACCTCCAGCAAAAAAGATCGCGGGTAATTCCAAAGAACCATGCGGAAACACAAAGGCCCAAAAAGGATAAGCCAGATTATTTTGACCAACTAAAGTACTAACAGCACCAATTAATAAACCATTAAATACCATCAAATAGGCTGTGTATGCTCCAGTCGTCATACCACCGGCAACAGCCCCAAAAGACACTGATAGATTATTGATCATGATACCGCTGGATGCCAGAGGTTCAACACCGACAATTGAACCCATCCATAATTTATGCTCATCTCGCACCTTGGTAATCAAGCTTTCAGGTACGATTAAAGGCATAAAGCTGGGGTTTTGCCAGGAATACCACCAAGCCACTAGTGCGCCTAGTAAAAATAGTGCCGTTGCCATAGCAATGTATACAAAAGCTTTCTGGACTACAGATGGTAATCCCCAGCGGTAAAATTCTAGGATTGTCTGCCATTCCTGTCGCCGGGAACCTTGGTAAATCTGCGTATAGGCACGAGTTGTTAAAGATTGTAAACTTTGGATCAAAGTATTGCTGATTTGCTGAGTGCGGGCACGTGCCAAATCTGCTGCGACTGAACGATATAAACTCGCTAACTCTCTAATTTCTGCTGCCCGTAAGGACTTTAACCCTTTTTTTTCTATCTGCTTTAGTAGGGCATCCAAACGCTGCCAATTTGGTTCTCGTCGCGCAATCCAACGTTGAATATTCATGAATTTTGGGAACACTGAGTTTAACTTAGCTTAAGATAGCCTCAAATTCATCTCCGTAATTTCAAGGGAAATTTACCATTATGTCTGAAAACTTTGGCTCTTCCGGCCAGATACAACCACTGAGTATCGGTAACGTTGTCAGTGCTGCGGTACGGTTGTATCGTTCTCATTTGAAGACTTATCTTAACCTAGCTGCGATCGCTCACTTGTGGGTTTTAGTTCCTGTGTATGGTTGGGCAAAATATGCAGCCATCTCTGGACTAATTTCACGCTTGGCTTTTGGAGAATTGATTTACCAGCCTGAAGGTGTTCAAACTGCCAGGAGCCATATTAATCCACGTCTTTGGTCTTTTTTAAGAGTTGCTTTCCAAGTAGGTATATCTTTACTGATAATTTATATTGGATTAGCGATCGTGGGCGGTGTGCTAGGTGCGTTGATCGGAGGAGTATTAGGAGGGATATTTGGTGTTAGTACAGGTATTACAGTCATAATTGTGGGAGGAATTGTAACGGTAGTTCTTGTGCTGTTAGGACTAACCTGGTTCTACTCCCGTTGGATAGTAGCTGAAGTGCCCTTAGCGGTTGAGGAAAATATCAATGGTGGCGAAAGTGTTGCTAGAAGTTGGGAGTTAACTAAAGCCTCAGTATTTCGCATTCAAGGCATTGTTTTAGTTGGTTTTATCGTTACATTGCCGTTGGTGTTTGTATTAAACTATATACCTAGCTTATTCCTAATCAGGCTTGAGCCTGGTACTGCTATTTACTCGATTGTTAATCTTATTTCTGTGATTGGAAGCTTGATCGGTGGAGTTTTAGTCATGCCATTTTGGCAAGCACTAAAAGCTGTTTTATACTTGGACTTGCGTAGTCGGCGTGAAGGTCTAGGTTTACAATTACGAGAACCTCCCTCGCAAGATTTTCGTTAACTCAACACCTTAATCCAACTCTATTAATTTTGAATTAGTTAAAATATGCGCTTTTTTAATCGCATCACATTCCAGACTCCAGAAAGTGTAGAGTTGGAATTCACTCTAGCGGGAATCGGTAATCGGGCTTTGGCACTCCTGATTGACTATACAGTATTGGGTATAACTTTGCTTCTGTTTGTCCTTACTTGGAGTGTCTTCTCGACACAGCTGTTAAATTTCTTTGAATACTTTTTTAAAAATTTACCAAGTTTAGATATTTGGTTGTTAGCAATTTTCTTCATTATCGCTTTTGCAATTTACATCGGCTATTTTGTCTTTTTTGAAACCTTATGGTTTGGGGAAACTCCTGGTAAACGCTTTGCTAAAATTCGCGTAGTTCGAGATGATGGTAGACTGATCGGGCTACAACAAGCAACGCTACGTGCTTTACTGCGGCCCTTTGATGAAACTTTGTTTATAGGTGCTTTTTTAATTATGCTGGGTAGCCGCGAAAAGCGCTTAGGTGATTTGGCTGCTGGCACAATTGTAATTCAAGCCCAAACACCCACCGCATCTTCAACATTGGTAATTTCAGAACAGGCAAAGACACTCCATGAACAGTTAGTACAGATTGCCGATTTATCACCATTGATGCCAGATGATTTTGCAGTTATTCGTGAGTATTTACAGCGACGTGGTGCAATGTCGTTAAAGGCAAGAGCTTCACTATCTCTAAAGCTAGCCGAGCAAGTTAAAGCTATTATTAATTTAGAAAAATTGCCAGAAGCTGTTACGTCTGATGTTTTTTTAGAAGCAATTTACCTCGGTTATCAACAACCGAAATTTTAGGCTGAATATTTTGTTTAGAGCATTGACAAAAAGCTAGGTTTACCTATAAGACAAAATCATAGGATTTATCTTTGAGCTAATTATTTTAGACAATTACTGCTAACCACTTCAACCAGCACTGTAAGCGATCGCCAAGCGCGTAATTATGGGTTCTGGCTTTCCAACTCACACACCACCAAAACCCTCAATTTCGTTACCCGCTTCAAAGCTGCATCATTGGTCAAAAACGCCTCACAACCAGCAATTATTGCCGCCGCCACCTGCAACGCATCGGGTAACTGAAGGTTATTAACGTACCCGAATTCTCGCAGCTTCTCGCGCAATAGCAGCATTAATCTCCACAAAAACCACTTGTTCTTGTTGCAACACATCGACAAAAGCTTGCTCTAAGTCAGCTAACCCCAGACGTATAGCACCTACCAAGCACTCTGATAACGTTATCCCAGATGCTACTGCTGTAATGTCAGTTGACAATCGCTCAAAAATTGGATCGACTAAATCCACAAACTGCGGATTGCGTTCTACAAAATAAATTACGGGTGCTGTATCGAGAAACAAGCGAGAAACATTAGCTAATGCATCACTAATCTTCATTCTTCTCCTTGCAACAAACGTTCTCGATACTCATCTCCTTCTTGTCGAGTCCGCGAAACCCATTCCTGAGCATCCTCACCCAATAGCGGATAGGGAGCCATACCCTTCATATCGCTCCACTTGCGTTTTGGTTGGGCTTGATTAATATGCTTTTTTATGCGCTCTACCAAATGCCCCATTACCGTCAATTGATCTTCTGGAGTCAGTTGCTCAATCTCGCTTAAAATTTTTTCGAGTGACGAACTCATCAATCTAACCCGTTGTCAACATCTGTAAATTTTAGCGTCTTTACTCTTGGGTATATCCTAATTCTTTCAAAAAGGCAAACATAACTAATCATTAGACCTGCCTTGAAAATAGAGGCTGAAAGCACGCAAAATCGTTCCAACATCATTTTCATTGTTCATTGTGAGCGCAGCTCATGGAGTCTCTTGCAAAAGTGCTTTTTGCACTCTCGTGGGAAAAGGGAAAAGGGACTCATGTTAAAGGGGAAGGGGAAAATACAAAACCTTTCCCCCTTCCCCTTTTCCCGACTTCTGCAAGAAGTCTATTAGTAGTCAGTTGTCAGTGAGTGAGTGGAAACTACTGACTACTAACTAATTACTTAAAAAGCTAAAATCGGCCAGTCTGGTTCACGATAATAGCGTGTCATGTTGTCAAACTTTCGCAATTCAACACGATCGATCAAAAATTCTGGTAAATTCAACAGCCATTGTTCATTCAATTGAGAAAGCATGGTGCTGAAGCTTATGCGGTCTAGGTCAGACGGAACCTCCCCAAAATAGGCTAATGTAATATGGGCTGTGAAGTGATAATGCTGCTCAATACCCAAGGCAATTAACTTGGAATTTTGATAAATTGTTCGGCGAAATTGAATAATTTCCTCGTAGCAGCGTTGATCTTGAGGTACTAAACAAACGGCTATAGCTCTTGGCATCAGTATCAGCCCCAGCATTTGCCATTTAATTGGATTATTCCTATTTGTCATCAATTGTTGATATTGCTGAAACATTTCAGCTAAACAAGAATGTAACTCCTCGTCAAATTTAGGATTTTTTTCGTAGGCGTCAAGGTAAGCATTGTCCCAAATTAAATCCGCTAAAGTCAGATGGAAGCTAGCAGGAGGTACAGGTACAATCAAATTACGGTTTACAGGCAACTGCAAAAGTTCCTGTTGGTAAGTCTGTAATTTGGCATAAAAAGCAGAGTTTTGTGATTCTTCTTCTGCCGGCGGGGTAATTATGGTATAGCCAGGAAAGGACGCTGCTTGTCTCAAGCCAGAATGTGGCTGAAATTTAGAAGATTCCTGAATATGCTGGGCTTGGGATCTGTAGGCTTCTGGTAGCGTCAGTCGTGCTAACCGATTTAAGTAAGTTTGATAGTTGTCGTCCAATCTTCATAGCCTCATGCTCTCACTTGATAGATTTTAGGGAAAATTACCTTGATTAAGAGAATGATTTCAAAAGTATTTAATTTTTGGAAGTGGGAAGTGGGGAGTGGGGAGTGGGGAGATGAGGGAAATAGGGGGACAAAGGGGTAAATAAAACTCTTAACTCCTAACTCTTAATGCCCCATTCTCCATCTACTAAGAGGTTTATCTATGCCAATCTATGTTTACTGGGGTGAGGATGATTTTGCGATGGAAAAGGCGATCGCACTTTTGCGCGATCGCGTCCTCGATCCCCAATGGACAAGTTTTAATTACACTGCATTCTCGCCAGATCAAGCTGATGCTACTATCCAGGGCTTAAATCAGGTTATGACGCCTACTTTTGGCGCTGGTGGGCGCTTGGTATGGCTGATAAACACTACTCTGTGTCAGCACTGTCCAGAGAATGTGTTGGCAGAATTGGGGCGATCGCTACCTGTGATTCCCGAAAACTCATTTTTATTGCTCACCAGCCGCAATAAGCCAGATGAACGCCTCAAATCCACGAAATTGTTAAAACAGTTTGCTACCGAATTTCGAGAATTTCCCCTCATCCCCCCTTGGAAAACAGAATTACTGGTGCAATATGTTAATCAAGCAGCCCAGACTGTGGGTGTGAAACTGACTGCCAATATTTCCCATTTATTAGCAGAATCTGTAGGCAATGATACACGGCTTCTTTACAATGAGCTAGAGAAATTACGGCTATATGTCCAAGGTAGCAATAAGCCTTTAGACGTAGATACTGTTACGAATTTAGTAAGAAATACTACTCAAAATAGCTTACAATTAGCAGCAGCAATCAGAACAGGAGATACAGCTAAAGCTTTGACAACACTGGCAGATTTGAGCAATGCTTCCGAGCCGGGATTACGGATAGTTGCGACGCTGATTGGACAATTTCGCACCTGGCTGTGGGTAAAGATTATGATAGAAAGTGGGGAACGGAATCAACAAGCGATCGCTAAAGCCGCTGATATCAGTAATCCCAAACGGATTTACTTCTTACAGCAAGAAATTAAGCTGCTTTCTGTGCAACAGTTAATCTCTTGCTTACCCCTACTGCTGGAATTAGAAGTCAGCCTCAAGCAAGGAGCATCAGAAATGTCAACTCTCCAGACTAAAGTAATCGAACTTTGTGAAGTATGCCGAGGAAATTGACAATCAAATATAAAAGCTCGATCTATTGAACAGTTCCTGGAACTTCCAACTCTGAAAATAATTCAAAGTTCTTATAATATCCCTGATGTAGTTTTGTGTCACACACTATATGAAGAAAATTTCTGATTTATTTTTCCGAACTGGCCGAAAGCGAACTCTTTCGCGAGCATTATTTTTCGGTGCGATCGCTACTGTGGGTGTCATTTCCAATGCTTTTTCATTGAGTTCTAAAGCTGACGCTCAAACTCCACCACCAATAGTTAACAATACTGAAATTGACAGTTACGCTCAAGCCGTGCTAGCAATGGAGCCAGCTCGTCAAAATGCTTTTGAAGAAATTAAAAAACTTATGGGCAATGGAGAAATTCCCAATATTGTCTGCAACGATTCTAATAGCATAAATGGTCTTCCAAGGAAGGCTCAAGATATTGCAGTCAACTACTGTAACCACGCTCAAAAAATTGTCGAAGATAATGGGTTGAAATTTGAACAGTTCAACAAAATTACTATAGAACTACAAAATAATACTATCTTAAAAAGGCAGGTTTACAATACCTTATTACGCCTGCAACAACCTCCTGAGCCTCGGTAAGTAGGAGGACTACTTAAATCCAAGCACGTGGTAAGTAAGTGGTTAATTACTATAGGAAGATTCATGAAAAATATAGATAAGGAAACAGATAGCAGCAATCTGTTGATACCACTTACGGGTGTTTGAAGCATTTTCTTTGTATACCAATTAGATAGCTAGTACCGCAAGGCGGAATTAAAAATTAAAAATTAAAAATGAATACAGCATAAGGGTTTCGTTGATTTGAAATGATTGGTTGATTTCCGCCCTGTTGTACTAGAGCTGGCGACTACTGGGGAGGAGTTTTCAGAAGTGGTAGTTTGACTGTAAACGTCGCTCCTTGCTCTGTACCTGGGCTATCTGCGTGGACAGTACCGCCATGTAATTCTACTAAATGACGGACGATCGCTAATCCTAGTCCTAATCCACCATAGATTCTAGTGCTAGAACTATCAGCTTGACGAAAGCGATCAAAAACGTAAGGAAGAAAATCACGACTGATACCAATGCCTGTATCAATCACTCGAATTTGGGCATATTTATCTGTTGTCTGTTGTTTTTCTTGTCCATTGACTACTGACAATTGCACCTCTACCCTTCCGCCAACTGGGGTGAATTTGATGGCATTGGATAGCAGATTCCAAATAATTTGTTGCAAGCGTTCGCCATCCCCAGAAACTAAATATTGAGAATTTTCACCCAGTTTACTGTCCTGTGAATGTTGATTGGTTTGGGATTGTGCTGCTGAAAATTCGAGATTTTCGTGATTAACTCTTAATTCCCAATCTGAATTTCGCGTTTCTTTTGAGGGACTCAGGGAAAATCTCAAATCGATTTCCTTGGATTGGGCGGCTAAACTAACAGTCTTGATGGCTGACTCAATGATGGGAACCAAATTACAAGTACTGACATCGAGGTGTAACTTGCCTCTAACCATCCGCGATATATCTAGCAAGTCTTCAATTAGCTGGGTTTGCGCTTTGGCGTTGCGCTCAATTGTCTCCGTTGCTCTAGCCATTTGGGTATCACTAAGCTTGCTTCGTTGCAGTAATTGCGCCCAACCAAGGATGGCATTGAGGGGCGATCGCAATTCGTGGGATAATATTCCTAGAAACTCATCCTTCATCCGGTTGGCTTCTTGTAACTGCTCAGTTTGTTGTTGCAAAGAAGCAATTAAACTAGCCCGTTCCATTGCGATCGCTATTTGGTCGCATACTGCTTGCATCATCCCTTTTTGATTGTCGGTGAAGCTCAACAGAGTGCGGCTGCCAAAAGAAAGAGTACCCAATAACCGTCCTTGGGCAATCAACGGATAACCATAATAAGCAGTAATCCCTAAAGAACGAATCAATTCTGTTTTCGGGTCAATTGATTGCTGCACATTCTCTAGAGCCATTGCATAACGCTCCTGGGCGACAGTCCCACAAACCGCTTCAGCAAATTCCAAGGACTCGATTTGCTTTGCTATCTCCTGGGAAAAGCCGCTGTAAGACTCTAGCCGCATTACCTGAGAGTTATCCTCAACCAAATAGTTAAAGTAAATATCTAAACCAATTTGGTCTCTTAGTTTTTGGTAGACGCTATCGATTAGTGCTACTGGTTGCTGACTCGATAATAAATCGTTGGCTGTGTCAAATAGTAGCTTTAGCCTTTTGTAACTTAATGAGAGGGCTTTTTGTGCAGCCTTGAGGTTGCTGATTTCTTGGAACACTAAGATACAGGTAGCCGGATGACCGTGCATTGCTGGTAAGGTATCAGCAAATACTAGTAGAGAGCGCACACCAGCCGGAGTGTGCCAGTCCACTTCCAATCCATTCAGGCGTTCGCCACGGGCAACCCGCACTCCTGGCATAAGTTCATTGGGGATGCGATCGCCAGCGGCATCTGTATAGTAGTAAGCTGTGTGATAATCTTCGGCGGGTATACCTTTGGGAAATTCGCCCCCAGCTAATTCATCAGCAGAGCGATTGGCAAAAGTTACCCGCGCCGTTCCTGGTTCAATAAACAGCAACGGTCTTGGCATCAGATTTAACACATCCTCTAGCCATTTTTGCTGATTTAGGAGTACTTCCTCTGCCTGTTTGCGCTCCGTAATATCTAAAAATGCACCAACGCTTCCTCTAGTTTTCCCCTCTTCATCAAACAGGGGTGCAACATAGTGCAACAGCTTGACGATTTTGCCATTTTCATGGACGACATCAAGTTCAGAATTCAGAACTTCGACACCATGAGCAGCAGAGTACTGCATTGGGAGTTCTTCTGTTGACAGTTCCCTTCCCTCGCGGTGTATCTTAAAGCTTGGTGGTCTTTCGTCCAAGGAAGCGTTGAGAGAACCATTTGTATCTGACGATATCCCCAACTGCCTGGCAAAAGCAGGGTTGACCTTGATATTTTGGCATTTTGGATCTTCGGCAATACCAATTCCAATGGGAATTACCTCCAACAAAGTTTGTAACTCACTAATGCGGCGCTGTAGATCCCTGTTTAGCTGTAAGATTTGTTCCTGGGTCTGCTTTTGCTTGGTGATGTCGCGAGTCACCGTTGCTAAGGCAATTGGCTGACCTGTGTTGTTATCTGTAACAGTGAAGATGTTGTAATCAACTGGTATCGGTTGACCTGTTTGCAGATGCCGGAAGCAGAATTCTCCCTGCCAGCGCCCTTCTGATAGCACAGTCGGCAGTATATATTTTTGGAAATAGGCTTTGTCTTTGGGCATGAAGTAATCTAATACTGCTTTTTGCCTCACTTCATCAAAGCTGGCAAGACCTACCAGCTTTTGACCTGCATCATTTATGTAGAGTAATTGACCTTCAAGGGTGGCGATGCCGATAAAATCAGAGCTATTTTCTACTACCGACACTAATTTTTGTTGCTCTGCCTCTGCTTGCTTGCGTTCGCTCAAGTCAAGGATAAACGCTACTGACTCTTCCCGGTTTTCTCCTAGCAGCACGTAACCAACTAAAACCGGGATGCGGCTACCATCCTTGCGAATATATTCTTTCTCGTAGGGCGTACAAGTAGCGTTGGTATTTCCTTGCGCTTCGGCAACACCTCGCTCATCCAAGTATAGATAATCTGGTGGTGTAATATTGCTCCAATTTAACTTACCTGTTAACAAATCCTCCCGCGTGTAACCAATCATCCTCAAGAATTCGTCGTTTGCCTGCTGGATACCGCCATACACGTCGCCAAACAGAATACCGATGACGTTAGAATCTACAAAACTCCCTAGTTTAGCTTCGTAGGTTCTTAGTGCTTCTTGGGCAAGGTCGCGTTGATAGCTGAGGCTTTCAATAACCCTGGCACTTTGCCAAATCAAAATAGTAAAAATTACAATCAGAACGATCGCAAACACCGATACTGCAAATGCCGGATCGTATTTTCCTGCCCGTTGCCCTTCAACAATTACCCATCCCAATATAAAAGGTACTGCGATCGCGGCAACTAGTAAACGACGTGCAAGTAAGCCGCCGTAACTATCACTTGTAACTACCCTCATTAAGCCATATTCTGCCCGCGCCCACAGAATACCCATACTTAGCAAGAGGAACAACACCGCTGTATGTAACGCCATTGATGTTGTATAAGGGGCAAGTCCGTAGAGAACTTCCACTTGGTAGGCATAGCCCATAAGCACCTGAAAGGAAATTAAAGTAGCAATCAGAGCGATAATTTGGGCATACCAATAACTGCGATGGGTTGTTAGATGAATCAAAATCTGTAGGGCGACACTGATCAGTATAAAGTTCAGTGCTGTGTTCAACCCCATTCGCCCCGGATGCGATGTCGCTATACTAGTTGGCGAATCACGAAACACCAGTTCGTCAATGCCAAGATTCCAGCCAAACAGATATTGACAGAGGGTAAGCGCCGCAATTGTGGTGACAGCTATTGCACAAACCTGAGAGATTAGAAGAGTGAGTGCGGGCAAGGGAACTGTGGAACTGTGCGGGTAATTTTGAGTTGTTCTTTCCCCCCTACTCCCCCGCTCCCCTGCTCCCCTGCTCCCCTGCTCTCCTGCTCCCCTGCTCCCCTGCTCCCCTGCTGTTAAAAATAGCCACAGTGACACACCAGACAACACAAAACAAACCGCTGTGTTGACTTTCATTGTGGCAGGACTACCAGGGAAGCCGCGCTTCAGAACTTCAATGCCAAGACACCAGCCAACTAATACCAAGCTACCAACAAAAACAGCGATCGCACTTGCGACTCTTGCCACAAGTGCATTTGTAGAGATTTTAAATCTATTTTGCAGCCGCAAGCGGTTAATCCTTAACATTGAGTGTTCTCTAACCGCATCTATCTAACGTAGTAAACTTACGTATTTCTCACGATCTAATCATTGATGCTCTTTGTATTTTAGGCTACACTTTATTTGATTTTTCATCTACCTCTATGCATATTTTTTCTTGCATAATTTAAAGTAGGAAATAATGGTGGCTTAAAAACCACCTTTGCGAGTATTTCAGAATTGTAGGCTATGTCGCTTACCATCATCTTGAAACCGTTGCTCTCCAACCCCAACAAGTTCTACAATCACTTCTCGCGTTGGAGGTGTCCACTTTCCAACTCTTGCTGCAATTTCCACTACTGTTTGTTTTGCCTGGGTAAATACACGGATGTTTGTTAGTGAGAAGTTATTATCTTGATACTTGTTTGTCTGTCCATCATCTTCAAATAACTGATATTCGTTGTTACCAGGCCAAACTCGTAACCGAATCTGGTCGAGTAGGGCTTCATCAACGTATTGCCTGACAGGTTGCATAGGTACGATCGCACCGCCACGGACATACAGTGGCATTGTTTCTAGTGGTGCATGAGCAAGAATGTGAATCGGACCTTCATAGCGATCGCCACTCCACCAATCATACCAAGTGCCAACGGGTAAGTAGACAGATCGATGCTCAACTCCAGGGCGGTAAATTGGCGCAGCCATCAGCGATGCACCTAGCAATACTTGATCGTAGAGGCTATAGGTTTTCGGATCGTTAGGGAAGTGGTACAATAATGGTCTTAAAATCGGTGCGCCCGTCGTTGCTGCTTCCCAGAAAAGACTATAAATATAGGGAAGTAATTGGTAACGTAGATTAATGTATTCTCGACAGATATTTTCAACGCGATCGCCAAATACCCAAGGTTCATGACGAGCAGTAGACATTGCCGAGTGACCGCGCATCAATGGGTAAAGCATTCCTACCTGCATCCAGCGAGCAAATAATTCAGCTGTAGCGTTACCAGCAAACCCGCCAATATCGCAACCCACAAATCCCACACCCGAAAGTCCCATGTTACAAAGCATCGGCAGAGACATTTCTAAATGCTCCCACAACGATTGGTTATCTCCCATCCACACAGAAGACCAGCGTTGCACACCAGCATAACCCGATCGCGTTAACACAAATGATCGCTCTGAACTTCGATGCCGCTGTAACCCTTCATAACAAGCTTTAGCCATCATCAACCCATACAAGTTATGCACTTCTATATGAGTGGACGCAGATAAATTCTCCTCTGCCCCTCTGCTCCCCTGCGGCGCATCTAGAGGAAACCAAATCTTTTCCCCATCATCGCCGAAAGGGCGATCGTTTATGGCAGGTTCATTCATATCATTCCAAATTCCTGCCACACCAATATCAGTTAGGCTTTTGTGTAAATTAGCCCACCAGTTGCTCACATCAGGACGTAAAAAATCAGGAAAAACAGCTTTCTCAGGCCAAACGTAGCCGTGGAACAACGTACCATCAGCTTTACGTACAAAATAGTCGTTTTCTATGCCTTGGTCAAAAACATGATAATTACCTTCTGGTTCATACTTCACACCAGGATCGATAATTGTGACTGTTTTGAAACCATTCTCTGCTAAATCACTAATAAGTTTTGCCGCATTGGGGAAGCGTTGAGGACTCCAAGTAAACACTCGATAGCCCCGCATATAATCAATATCCAAGTGAATAACATCGCAGGGAATGCGGCGTTGACGAAATTCCTTTGCTAGTTCCCGCACAACGTTTTCTGATTCGTAACTCCAACGGCATTGATGATAACCCAGCGCCCATTTCGGCGGTAATGGCATTCTCCCAGTTAGCTGAGTGTAAGTCTCCAGGATTTGGGCTGGTTCGGGGCCGTAGATAATGTAATAATCCAATTCACCGCCACGAGTTTCCATCTTCCAAATACCTGGTTGTTCAGCACCGATATCGAACTGACTCCAAAAAGTGGTGTTAAAAAAGATGCCATAGCCTACCTGCGGGCGCAAAGCCATAAAAAATGGAATTGCCTGGTACATTTCATCAGTCAGTGAATCATAATCTAGAGCATCCGTTGTCCAGTTGGTTTTCACTTCGCTGAGTTTATCCAGAAAGCCTGTGCGTTCACCAAAGCCATAGAAATGTTCATCGGCTGCAATTTCCTTCCACCCTGCAACTGCGCCCATCCGCCAACCTATCCCCATCTCTGCATCTTGAGCAAAGGGACGATTAGCTTTGTCAAAATAGGCGATGCGACATTTTTCCCGCTGAACGCACACACGAATCTGTTCTGTTTCAATTTCGACCGTTGCTTCAGTTTCCCGCACTGCAAAAGGTGTTATTGCCCATTCTGAATCATCCAACGTCACTGCCCAAGAGCGGCGAGGCATAAATTCCCCAGTCGGTGTAAAACGCACGCGGATTAAATTCGGAGTAAGTATGCTGATGGTAAGGTGTGAGTCGCCACAGTCAAGATTAACAATATTATTGTTCCAAGTTACAGATTTTACATTGCTAACAGTTGTCCAAGGTTGGTTAGTTGTGGGTAGTTTTCCGAAATATTGCGGCATATCAGTTATTCAGCAGGTAAACACTTGTCCGCATTCATGATTACAGAGATACTCAGCCTCAAACTCTTTCTTTCGCTAGAAGTTGGTGAAAGATGAGCAAATATTTTTTACCAAGATTATTTTTGTAATGTGCAAACTTGTGCATTGGTCTTACAAGACGCGATAAATCGTGTCTCTACATCAGGGTTTAAATTGGATAATTTAAACGAATTTTCTGGAATAGGCTAATGTAGTAATGGAGATTATTTACTGTAGTACATAAGGAGGACGAACTATGACTGAGTTGCTAGCAGTCCGGGTTACTTTGACCATCCCAACTCAAAGAACACAAGGCGCAGAGATTCTGTTCAGTCCTCGTTTCTACAGGAATGAAAACTAGAATTCACAGACATTCTGGTGCGGGGAGTTCTCCTGCATAGAAGTGTCTTCCTCTGTGTAACCTTGTGCAAAACAAGTAGCACACATCGAGGAAACATCAATGAATTTGGATTATTTAGGCTGGAGTGACTTTTTTGCTCGCAGCTTTGAACCCTATCGCTTACAAGGATTTAGCGTTGGTAGGGTTGCCATTGAATACAGAAATACTTACACCCTCTATAGTGAACAAGGGGAACTTTCAGCAGAAGTTTCAGGTAAATTGCGGCATCAGGCTTCTCAACCACAAGATTTTCCCGCCGTTGGAGATTGGGTTGTGATTAGTGTCAGAGAATCTCAAGGACGAGCCACTATCAACGAGATTTTACCCAGGAAAAGCAAATTTTCTCGCAAGACTGTGGGTAGTAAAACAGAAGAACAAATTGTTGCAGCGAATATTAATACAGTCTTCTTAGTCTCAGGATTGGATGGCGATTTTAACCCAAGAAGAGTTGAGCGTTATCTCATTCTAGCTTGGGAAAGTGGTGCAAATCCGGTAATTTTGTTAAATAAAGCAGATTTGTGCAACTCTCTAGAAGAGTATTTAACCCAAGTAAAAGCAGTTGCTTTGGGTGTACCAATTGTAGTTTTAAGTGCCACCAATCATCAAGGATTGGATGCCTTAAAACCTTACTTGCAACCAGGACAGACAGTTGCTTTGTTAGGGTCTTCTGGTGTTGGTAAATCCACCATCACCAACCAACTGCAAGGTGCATCTGTCCAAGTTGTGCAACCAGTGCGGCAAGGTGATGACCGAGGTAGACACACGACAACTCATCGTGAATTGATTTTGCTCTCTACTGGCGGATTAATTATTGATACTCCAGGAATGCGGGAAATCCAAATTTGGGCAGGTGATGAAGGTTTGCAAGAAACTTTTGCAGACATCGAAACCTTGGCGCAAGAATGCCATTTTCGCAATTGTCAGCATAATAACGAACCGGGTTGTGTCGTGCAGCAAGCGTTGGCTGAGGGACAACTTGATTATTCCAGGTTTTTTAGCTACCAAAAGTTACAAAAAGAACTCGACTACCTGACCCGCAAACAAGACCAGAGAGCGCAATTAGTTGAGAAAGAAAGATGGAAGAAGATTCATAAATCTATGCGAAATCATCACAAGCGCTAGTACCGTAAGGCGGAATTAAAAATTAAATTCGTGACATGGTTATTCTCAGAACTCTGACAATAACCATGTCAAAAATTACTCTTTAGTTTTTTCGAAATATGTATCAAGCGTTAAGGAAAAACCGAGGTAATATTGCGACTACATAAGTATATAAAAGTAATTCTCATAGCCTCCTCCACGAAACAGTGGGAAGGGTTCTAAGAACAACTAGTAAGGGCTGCACCACATTGCTCTTTCCTTGTCAACCAACCCTTAACACCTTGATATTCTATCTGCGCCCAATCTCCCTGACAGCCTAACAATTTGACAGCCGTATTAGCAGGAATTCTTCTCAGTTTTTGGCTTTTTTGACTGCTACTAGCATAGAAATCCACACCATTAGTACCGTAGCCCCGCGTTGTTAAGCCTAACTTTGGCACAAATACCCATCCAGTTCCTTGAAAACCATTGCTAGCATTAGTAATCTGCACCCAATTTCCAGCAGCACCAATAACATGAACTGTTTCGTTAATGGGTATTTGTCCTATAATGACGTTATTTGTACTTGCACCACTGCGCATATTTACCCCTTGGGAATCTGTATCGGTGACGTAGGCAAAAATATCGCACTTTTGAGAATTACTTGATTTCGCTAAACTTATTTCACTAGCTATACCAGTATTGGGTATCACACAAATACAACTGAATGCCAATCCGATCGCTAACTTTGATGCTGGATTTTTCACTTTTTTTGTCATAATTTCTTCAAGTTTCTGGCATCAGTACCCAAGCCTGGAGTCTTATGGATATCTCCGAATCTACATAAACAAATTATGGTTAACTTTGTAACGTAGTTCTATCAAAGAGATTTTAGTACTGTAATAACACTTTTAATTTTACAAAATTTAGTTCTGCGATGTCTACGACGGGCTACACCTACGCTAATGGATAAAACACAATGACATCATTGAGTATTAAAATATCAGTATAGTTAACACCAACGGTAATTTCAAATTTCGACAAAGATTTATTAAATTATATGAATAATCAAATACATTCCATGTCAGATAGCATAGTCCAAGAAATTAATAATCTCGATAATGTGAGTATTTTAGAATTAGACAAGGAAGAAATTATTAATTTATTTAAGGCTAATGGAATCTTACTTTTTAGAGGATTTGATGTTGATGTTGATATTTTTAAAGAATTTACCAATCTCTTGAGTATCGATTTTATAAATTATGCTGGTGGTGCATTCAGTAGAAGGGTAATTAATGGAGATGAGACTCTTTTAAGCGTTAATGATTTTAAGTCTGAGATTAAGTTGCACGGAGAAATGTATTATCAGCAGAATATCCCACTTATGCTGTGGTTTTTCTGTGCTAATCCACCATTAGAAGATGGTGAAACTACGGTATGTGATGGTAGACAATTTTTTAATGAAATTAGCAGTTCAACCAAAGAGTTATTCAGTAAAAAGAAGTTAAAATTTAATGTTCGGATATCTCAAGAAGACTGGCAGAAAAAATACCAAACAGATGATTTGAATCAGCTAGAAGAAATGTGTCGGAAAAATAATATGCATTTGACAGTAAATGAGGATCAATCGATTCTGCTTGAATACATTTCTCCAGCTATTATCCCTAGCAGATGTGGAAAATATCAGGTATTTATTAATAGTCTATTGCCCACAAAGCAGTTAAACCCAAAGATTCTTAATTTTGAAGATGATTCAGAAATTCCTGAAGAGGTTGTATCTGAACTGAATGAGATTGCTGAAAAAATAACCACGGAAATTTCGTGGCAAAAAGGCGATATTTTAATGATTGATAATACAAGAATACTTCATGGTAGAAGGTCTTTTGCTGACGATCAAAGAGATATTTATATCAGGCTATGTTCTCCAGCTTTTTCATTTTGATATTTGATTACAGCAGGTTTCATTTATTTTAATGATATCTGTCGTAAGATATGCTTTACTGTGTTATTACTGCATTATCTATCACACAATACGTTTTACTTAATGGTTATTGGTGTAGATAATTGGTCTTTCAAGACGCGATTTATCGCGTCTCTACATTAGGGTTTTGTTGCTCTATCTAAACTGTATTTATCTATAACAGGTTACTTCATATCATAGCCAAACAAATTTGGGTCTACTTCTCCTAACTGCAACTCTGCTAAACCATATTCCGCCCATCGTCTCTCTACCATCGCCGCCACATCTGGGTCGGATTCTAAAGGCGAACCCCATTCATGATTTGTTTCCGGCGGAATCTTTGTAGTCGCATCAATTCCCATACGTCCACCTAAGCCAATCTTCTCACTGGCAAAATCCAACGTATCAAAAGGTGTATTTGGCAAAATAAAGACATCCCGCACTGGGTCAACTTTGGAACTAATGGCCCAGACAACTTGACGCGGATCGCGAATATTTATGTCTTTATCCACCACAATTACAAATTTGGTGTATGTAAATTGTGGTAAAGCACTCCAAAACGCTAAAGCCGCCCGTCGCGCTTGTCCCGGATATGCTTTATCAATGGAAATAATTGCCGCTTTGTAACTCAAAGCTTCCATTGGCAGGAAGAAATCGACAATTTCTGATACTTGTTGCCGCAGAATAGGTGTATAGATGCGATTTAGTGCGATCGCCATCATCGCTTCTTCTTTGGGTGGACGACCGCTAAATGTTGTTAAGTAAATCGGATTTTTCCGGTGCGTCATACACTCAAAGCGGATTAACGGCGAATCTTCCACGCCGCCGTAATAACCCATGTGGTCGCCAAAAGGCCCATCTGGTAAAACTTCTCCTGGTGTAATCGTTCCTTCTAAGACAAATTCGGAATCTGCGGGAACTTCCAAATCTACAGTTTTACATTTCGCTAACTGCACACCAGAACCACCGTAAAGTCCAGCAAACAGCCATTCTGATAAATCTACAGGGATGGGTGTCGCTGCTGCCATAATAATTAGAGGATCTACACCAAGTGCGATCGCAACTTCTAATTTCTTCCCACGTTCGGCTGCTTTTCGCAAATGCCTCGCCCCACCCCGCACCGATAACCAGTGAACCGTCATCGTATTTTTAGATTGTAGTTGCAAGCGATACACACCTACATTTGGAGTACCCGTCTCACAATCCTTGGTAATTACTAGTCCTAGCGTGATAATCTTGCCAGCATCACCAATATAAGGACGTATCAAAGGCAACTTATTTAAATCTAAATCATTACCTTGAAGCACAACTTGCTGACAAGCGGGGAAAAAGTCTCGTCCTGGTTTCGCTTTCACCACATCAAACAGCACTTTCCCAAAATCTATCGCCTGGGAAATCTTCTTCGGCGGTTTTGGCTGTTGCAGCATACTTAATTTTTTCCCCAGAGTTTCCAACTCCTCTGGATGCTGCATATTCATTGCCCAGCAAATCCTTTCCACAGTTCCCATCAAATTCACCGCTACCGGGAAGGAAGCGCCTTTGACGTTTTCAAACAACAACCCTGGGCCACCTTTTTGCAGCATCCGGTTGGAAATCTCAGCAATTTCCAAGTCTGGGTCAACTAAAGCAGAAATTCGCCGTAATTGTCCTCTTTCTTCCAAAATTTTAATGAATCCCCGCAAGTCTCTCGCCATTGTTCTAATAAAGCTGATTATTTAAGAAGTGTGAAGCGCTTTCTTATATTATGGGGCATTGGGGATTGGCCATTGGGAAGAGGCAAAGAAAAAATTTGTTCAATCATTCTCCCTTGCCCCCCTATTCTCCCCATTGGGGAAATTGTTGGTTTCAATTCAATACAGTTCAGATAGAGAAACAAAACCCTTATGTAGAGACGCGATAAATCGCGTCTTGAAAGACCAATTATCTACATCGAATAACTCTTAACCCAAGCCTATTGGGTTTTAATTGAAAATTAACCTATTTAGTAACTTTTCTTAACTGTGTTTTCCAAAGTATTTAGTTATTGTATCTAGGGATACGCAATTATTTTTTACAAATAAGCGTTAACCCGATCAAACATGGCCAGAATATACTATACCTTCCTGGCAGGCGGCCTTGTTATATAGTCCCTGCTGGGTTTATTTATTACAAGCTTTAAGTTTTTTCTAAAATTTCGTGAGTTTGCGTTAGCGTAGATCAACTCAAACATTTTTCCAACATGATTGAACTAAGAATCCTACACTTAAAAGGTGGGAGATATTCAAGTAATAATGTTGACTTTACCAGTGTCAATATCGTAACAAGCACCAACAATTTTTAGTTTACCTTCACCGAGCAATTTAGCTAAAATAGTTGAGCTTTCTTGCAATTTTTCAGTTTGATACTGAATATTAGCTATAACTGCGTCTTGCATATTATCACCCGTTCTGAACTTTACCCTTTCTACAGATGGTTTGATGCCTTCAATAATCAAACCAATTCTGCCAGGAAGTGGTTCGTTTTTGATTGCTTCTGCTACTGCACCACATCTCCTATGACCCAAAACCATAATCAACTGCGAACCCAATACTGCTGTAGAATATTCCAGACTACCTATAACCGTGTCACTGACAACATTACCAGCAACTCGCACGACAAATAAATCTCCAAGTCCTTGATCGAAGACAATTTCCGCAGGTACTCTAGAATCTGCACAGCCTAATATGGCAGCAAAGGGATACTGAGCTTTCGCAACTAATCGTAAGTGTTCTAGTGATTGATCGGGATATTGACGTTTTTGATTGATAAATCTTTGATTACCATCAAGCAAGCGTCTGATAGCTTCATTCGGACTGATTGAATTAGGGTTAATTGGGTGAATATCAGCAACAGCAGTTTGCTCTATATTCCAAAAGCTATCACCAAAAGTAGTAGCTGCAATACCTACAACACTGGCGAATTTCAAGAAATTACGTCGCCCGACAAATCCATTAATTCGACTCATCAATCTACCTGACAACAACAAAGCTGTTCCCAAGAAGATATCAGGCTTAAGTAAGATGCAAGAGTACCTGATTACACGGTTTAAGAGTCATTTAATATTCGCATGATTTAGAGTGATTAAAATCCAATACAATTCAGTTATAGGGAGGGGTAAAAAATATTTGATACATCAATCACGACTTTTCAAACATAGTCTAAGACAGTCTATTTATACAAGAACGATTACGCCCGTTTGCTTTGGCTTGATAAAGGGCTTGATCTGCTGCTTCAATCAAATCCAAAGGAACCATATTGGGTGTTGGAATCACTGTGGCAATTCCGATACTCAAGGTGACGTGATGCTTCACAGGCGATGCCGCATGGGGAATATTTAGCTGTTCTATAGCTTTATGAATTTCTTGGGCAACGTAAAAAGCCCCATCACTAGCAGTATTAGGCAAGATGACAACAAACTCTTCTCCGCCATAACGAGCAGCTAAATCTCTAGAACGTTTGACACTTTGTTTAAAAGCTTGGGCAATAAAGCGCAAACAATCATCTCCGGTCGCATGACCATAAGTATCGTTATATTGTTTAAAATAATCAATGTCGCATAAAAGTAGGGAGACAAAACCTTGTTCTCGTAAAAGATATTGCCAGACAGAATTAAGCCGATTATCAAAACATCGGCGATTGGCGATTTGAGTTAATTCATCTACCATCGCCATATTTTCAAGTTGGTGGTTGGCACGCTGCAATTGTTGATAAAGTTCTGATTGCTGAATAGCGATCGCTAACTGGGTTGCCAATTTCTGAAGCAGTTCATTTTCGCAAGGTTGCCACTGACGCGAGGCGCTGCAATGATGAGCAACCAAAAGACCCCAAAGGCGATCGCCTTGTAAAATTGGTACGACTAGCTTGGCTCTAACTTGCAACTTTTCCAATAACTCTATATGACAAGGAGAAAATCCGGCGGTGTAGATGTCTGGAGTGACTCTAAGTGTACTTTCTTGATAGCACTGTCCCTGTGTTTTGACAAAATAGTTGTCTGTAATTTCCATATTCAAAATCGATTGCCAACCTGCTGCTACAGACTCCGTGACAATTACACCACTCCAATCTGGCTGAAAGCGATAAATGATAACGCGATCGGTTTGCAGAAAATGCCGAACTTCAGCAACAGTTGTATTTAAGATTTCATCCAAATTTAAAGACTCGCGGATGTGTTGAGCGATCGCATAAACCATGCGTTCCCGTTCTGTTTGCTGTTGCAGGGCAATTTGTGCCTGTTTGCCAACTGTGATATCTGTAAATGATGCGACCACCGCAGATGGTTTTGATTCATCAGATTCAAACAGTGGTTGAGAATTGATTGAAATCCAAGTCAAGCTGCCATCAGGTTTGTGAACTCCCATAATCACATTAAATTGCGGTTTTCCAGTGCGTAAGGTGACAATGGCGGGGTGAGTTTCGCCTGGAAAAGAACTACCATCTTCATGAATAGCTTGCCATCGCGGATCGGTGGAAGTTCGCCCCATCATTTGATCGGCTGTTAACCCTAAAATTTTTTCGGCACTGTCATTACAGGTGGTAATTCGCCCATCTGATTGCTGGAGGACAATACCTTCTGCCATCGCTGTAATTACAGAACGATAGCGTTGTTCGCTTTCTCGTAGTGCTTCTTCTATACGCTTGCGTTCAGTAATATCAGTATGGGTTCCTAGCATCCGTAGGGGAAGACCATTTTCTGCGCGGCTCGAAATTTGACCCCGATCTAGAATCCATTTGTAGGTTCCATCTTTGCACTCGATCCGATATTCACTGACATATTGCTGGGTTTCGCCGCATAAATGCTTGCTAATCTCTTCGTAAACCCTCGCTTTATCATCAGAGTGAACCCGTTGTTCCCATTCACTGAGAGTATTTCCAATTTCATGCTCTGCAAACCCTAACATTTCTTTCCATCGTCGGGAAAAAAAGACTTCGTTAGTTTCAGCATTCAAGTCCCAAACTGCGTCGCCATTTCCTTCCAAGGCATACTGCCATCTTTCTTCACTGGTTTTGAGTGCGGCTTCGATTTGTTTACGTGGGGTGATGTCTTCAAAAATGTATAACCGCCCAAAGTATTGATCGCGAGTATCTCGAATTTGGCTGGAACAACGGCGAATCGTTCGCCCATCGACAAATGAGATTTCATCCTCAATCATGCAACGATTTTCTTCAGACTGCAACGGTTTACAAGATTCGGCAAATGCGGGCACATCTGCAATTAAAGGTATACAGTCAGGAATGATGTCATTATTTTTTAAAGCACCCAAGCGCATTTGAGCTTCTAGATGTTCAATGCCCCATATTTTACAGAAGTGGTGATTGAAATAGAGGATTTCATCGGTGCGATTGTCAACAACAAAGAATCCCAGCAAAGAATTTTCAGTCATAGAACGCAGTAAAGCTTCCCGCCAACGCAATTCTGATTCTGCACGCTGGCGTTCTTGTAGTGCAGCTTTTTGCTTGGTAATATTCTTTTCGTTGACGAGGATGACGGAGTTACCCGTTACCGGATCGCGAGTGCATCGTATATCTATCTCATGCCATTGAATCCCCTCAGTGGTCAAAACCTGAGCCTCTGTGCTGAATATCTCACCGGAATGAATCGCTTTCATCGCTTGTTGCGCAACATTAGGATCAACAAAGTGACTCAGGAAAATATTCTCAACTGACGAGTTAGGGTGCAGGATATCCCGATAACAACGAAGATCTGCCGGGTTTTGCATCAAAGGTACACCATCCATTGTGTAAAGCGAGATCATGACTGTGGTGTGACGTAGGGCTTCAATCGATCTCAGCGTTTCGCGATCAATCTGATTGATAAATTCTGTTGTTGCTTCAACCAGCATTGCCATTCGCCCTTGTTCAATTTGAATTCCAGAAAAGAGACAGTGAACAGAAACAGGTTTTCCTTCTGGGTAAAATGTCCAGTTTTCAGTGATGGTTTTCCCTTGCTGAAATTCTTGCAAATAGCTTTGCATTCGAGTGTGAGTAGACTCGGAAATATCACTGAAGTTGCGATTGAGCAATTCCTCTCTACTTTGAGCATTCCAAATACGCACAGCGGCCTGATTTGCCCACCACATATGCAAGTTTTGAATATCATAAATCCAAATTGGAGTTTGTAATCGGTCAAATGCAGTCAAGTCTGCAACTGATATATTCTTCGGCAATGCTGTTCTTGTTATGATGGACTCTCTAAAATTCTTATACAGAGTTCTTTGTATTGACGTCAACTTCAACTTTGGCTGAACCGTCAATTTTTTCAGGTTTTGATTTAGTTGCGACGTTAGGTTTTGGCTGGATGTACTCAGTTCAAGTGACTGATGAATTTGATCGGACAGTATCCTAATTTGATTGAGGATTTGCTTTAAATCAATTTTACAACCCGATAGACGATTGAACAGCATAGTAATACCATTAACAACAGTCTATGTATATACACTTATTTAATGTAATATTATATTCTGGTATCTGATTTTATTCTAAATTACCCAAAACGTTAAATTAAATTCAAGCTTAAACTTGCGTACTGCAATTTATCGCAATTTTCATTTGAATGAGATACACACTAGGGTGCGTCCCTACGATTTTTTTGTACTCCAAGTAATTACAAACCCTGCTATATATTCGATGTTTTACCCATTCTTGTTTAATCTTTTAGTCAAGTAAAGTCCCAACCCAGCAATTGAGCAACCTGAGCCGGGAGGGTAACTGGATTAAAGGGTTTGGGAATTACACCTGCGACTTGATACTGTCGCAAAATTTGCGAATCCAACCATCGCGCTTTTGCACTGAGCAATACTACAGGAATAGCTTGAGTTTCTGGATGATTTCTTAGTTTATTCATAAATTCAAAACTAGCTAGATCGCGGATTGAGATATCTAATAAAATCGCATCAGGACTATGGTGTACTGCATTCTGCAATCCTTCTAATGGAGAATCTGCTGTCACCACATTCCAACCAGCTAAATCTTGGAGGCAAAATTTTACTATCTCACGGACATGCAGTTCATCATCAATGAGCAATATTGTTTTGCCGATTATATTTACCTCCTCTAGCACGTTCATTTTATTTCATATACCTTTTTGTTACAGACAAAAAATTTTTATCTGTAACCAAGAAAGATAAATTACAAAAATAAAAAACTAATAAAGATATAGATTTTGTTACACAACTTAAAAATTAATCGTCCCACCCCAGAATCTGAGTAACTTCGTTGCAAATAGAGGTGGGTTCAAAAGGCTTGGTGATAATCCCAGCAATTCCCATCTGGGCGAAACGGGAGCGATCGCTTCCTTGGACTTTTGCTGTTAACAGAATCACTGGAATCCCTTGAGTTGCGGAATTTGCCTGAAGTTTTTCGTAGACTGCAAAGCCGTCCATGTCAGGCATAGAGACATCAAGTAGAATGGCATCAATAGGTTCTGTCTGAGCGATTTTTAATCCTTCTGATCCTGATGCAGCTGTCAGGGTGTCCCATCCTCCCAAGTCTTCTAAACAAGCTTGCACTAATTCACGGATTCGTTCTTCATCATCCACAATTAACAATTTTTTAGTCATTTGTCATTTGTCATTTGTCATTTGTCATTTGTCATTTGTCATTTGTCATTTTCTTATTCTCCCTTGCCTCCACTGCCTCCACTGCCTCCCCTGCCCCCCTGCTCCCCTGCATAATTTCCCGGCAATGGCAGAGTGAAGAAAAACGTGCTGCCAACACTAAGAGTACTTTCAGCCCAGATTTGCCCACCGTGCCGATCAATAATACTACGACAGATTGCCAATCCCAAGCCTGTGCCGCCTTTGGTGCGAGAATCAGAAGCATCTACTTGCTGAAATCGTCCAAAGATTGCTTCTAACTTATCTGCTGGAATACCTCGTCCTCGATCCACGATCTGGAATAGTACGCGGTCTGTTTGCTGTTGGACACTCAGGGTAATAGTAGAATCGGCAGGCGAGAATTTAATCGCATTACCTAACAAATTAGTAAGTGTTTGCACAATGGCATCAGGAGCCGCCCAAACTTGAGCATTGGTAGGGTGGATATTAAAAGTAATATTTTGCTGATTAGCGATCGCTTGCACTACAGCTACTGCTTGTTGAATTAAATCAGCCGCATTGCAGGTGGTTTTTTCTAAGACAGCTCGATCCGATTCTAAGCGTTCCAAATCGAGAATATCGTTAACAAGACGCACTAAGCGATCGCTATCGATGGCTGCAATCTCAATCATCCGCTTGAATTTGTCTGGTTTTCTGTCGTAGATACCAGTTTGTAGTAAGCCCAATGCTGCCCGAATTGCAGTTAAGGGAGTGCGGAGTTCGTGACTAACAATGCCAATAAACTCACTCTTGATCAGATTAATCTGTTCTAGTTCAGTGATATCTTCGGCAATACCAGCAATCCGAACTAACTCGCCTAGTTCATTTTTGATCGGAAATGCGCGATCGCGAATCCAACGGATTGAACCATCAGGGCGGATAATCCGATATTTGTGATCGTATTGCCCTGTTCTAATCTGTTCAATGAGTTCAATTTCGACGCGCTGGCGATCTTCTGGGTGAATTGCATCTAACCAATTTGAATAGTTGTGATATAAGTCTTCACAACTTCTTTGCCAGATGGTTTGGTATGCATGGCTCACATATAGAACTTGCTGAATTTGATTATCGGTCATCCAAAATACTGCTTGGATGTTTTCTGCCAGCTGACGAAATTTTTCTTCGCTGTCGCGTAAAGCGTCTTCGATGCGTTTGCGTTCAGTGATATCTTGGTGAACCGCAACCAGAACGTCGCCGTAGTCGGGATGCCTGAATACAGAAGTCGTCGCACTAGACCAAAATGGTGTACCGTCTTTTTTAACATTTTGGACTTCATAGGTATCTTCACCATTTTCTAAAACGGCAGATAAAATGGCTCGACTTACATCTTCAGCAGTTACCGATTCGGTGACGTAGTTGAAAATCGAAACGTGCTGACCATTTAGTTCACCAGAGTCATAGCCAAACATCTCCTCAAATTTCGGATTGGCATAGACAATAACGGAATTATCAGCTCTGATTAAGCAAATGCCTTCTGCCATATTTCGGGTAATTACAGCCTGAAGCTCCAACTTATGCGTTTGTTCTAAAAGTGTGAGTTGGGTTTGTTGCTGCTCGTTCACTGTTTTTACTAAGCGATCATTCGTCTCTGTCAGTTGTGCAGTGCGTTCTTGCACCCGTTGCTCAAGTTCGGCATTGAGTTGTTGCAGGGCAATTTCTGCCTGTTTGCGCTCTGTCAATTCTGTCTGCACCTGTTCAAACAAAGCTGCTTGCTGGATAGCAATGCTTACCTGCGCTCCTAACTGCTGTAACAGAGCAATTTCTGAAGATTGCCACTCACGAGGAGCCGCACATTGATGAGCTGCCAGTAATCCCCACAATTCACTTCCCAAGGAAACGGGAACGACCAGATTTGCCCTCACCTGGAGACTTTCCAAAAATTCAACGTGACACGGACTAATTCCGGCAGTATAAATATCAGCTTTCGCCGTGACTAAGCCTTGTTTAAAGGGTTCGACGTTCTCTTCACCAATGCAAGGGTCATGAATCTGGAGTGGTAAAATCGGCATCCATTCCGGTGCAACAGACTCAACAATCGTAGTTCCACCCCAACCTGGATAAAATTGGAAGATAGTGACGCGATCGCACTCTAGAAATTGCCGCACTTCATCGACAGTAGTTTGCAAGATATCTTGTAAATTGAGCGATCGCCGGATGCGTTGGCTGATCTCCATCACTAAGCGCTGTTGCTCAAATTGATGTTGCAGGGTTTCTTGTGCTTGTTTGCGCTCGTCAAGAGCCATCCGCAGTTGCTCGGCATTTTCTTGAGCCAATTTTTGGCTAAGTTGTTTAATCTTTTGTCTGCTGTGCTGAAGATTGCTAGTGATCAGGTTAATACTTAAAGCAACCAGTAAGAAGATACTTAACCGCAATAATTCTTGTGGTTGATAGATTAAGAATTGATATCGCGGAAGGATAAATAAATAATCAATTGCCAGTGTCGAAAGGATAACTGTAACAATCCCTGGTCGAAAGCCACCATACCAACTACTCACGATGATAGCTATATAAAAAAAAGCACCAAAAGTTCGAGATATAAATGGTTCTAACCAGAGTGAGAGTAGCAGGGCGATCGCAGCTGAACCAATAGCCACACCGTAGGCTAATAATCGCTGATAATTTCTGATCATGCTTGACTTTTCCCTGGCTGAGAGCGCCAACGCGTTCTTTGAATGCGGCTCAGTACCCGTGTCACGAGTTCTGGCCCTAGCACTGGCTTGCTGATAAAATCATCGGCTCCGGCAGCAAAAGCTTGCTGAAGAAATTCTGGTTCAATATGGGCTGTAACTACTAAAATCGGTAAATCTCCCCACTGGGCATCCTGGCGCACGACTTTGCACAACTCTAACCCGTTCACTATCGGCATTTCTAAATCTAATACTACCAAGTCTGGAGATGTTGCAATCAGCACCTTCCAAAATTGCTGTGATTGGGAGAGGGTGATTACTTCCAGCCCCCAAGGAGTTAGTAATGCCGATAATCCAGCCAGGATTACAAGGTCATCGTCTACGATTAAAACTTTGGCTTCGGAAGTTTGAGGTTGAGGTAAGACACGAGCGATCGCCTGAAAAATCTCCTCGGTTGTCGCCGGTTTATGCAAAAATTGTCTAGCTCCTAAACGGGATACTCTCAGTCTATCTGCCAAGCTATCTCGTCCTGTAAAAACAATTACTGGGATGTTTGGCGATCGCTCTACGATCTCGCTCAATAATATTAATCCGTCTTCCTCTATTTCTGTAAAACTTAAATCCAGTAAAACAGCGTCAGGAGCTTTTAAGGAAAAAAGCGATCGGGCGGTTGCTAAGTTTGGTGCTACTTTTATCCTGATTCCCCACGAATCGGCTTCTGCCTGTAACTGCTCCGTCAGCATAGTATCATCATCAATTACTAACAACCGATGAGTTTGCTTCATCGGGACGTTTGCAGCAGTGGAAGTGACAGCCGGCTTGGTTAACTCTTGCTGTAATGCTGTTACCAGTTGCGAGAAATTAGAGATTTGCTCTAGAGATAGCGAGGAATCTTCAAAGAGAGGCAGGGGAGGAGAGGATTGAAACCCTTGCTCCACTTTGTTTCGTGGTTCTTGTGAAGGAACATTCTCTCTGCCCCCTGCTCCTTGTTCAAGCAGCAAATGCTCTATTTTCCGTGCAAGTCGGGAACCCTCTGGATAACCGAACGAACCCATTGAGCCTGCTAGCTTATGGGCTTCACGCAATGCCCTCTGCTGTAAATCTTCATTTAAATTCCCTGCCAAGAGTGCAGTTTTTGCTTGCTCTAGGACTGCAACCTGTCCCACAAAGGAATTACGGAATCGCTCCAGCACCCGATTTACAGAAGTCATATCTTTGGGGCCGGGTTTTTTCTTCCCGTCTTGATTCGTTTCCATGACAAAGATGGAGCGATTATGTGCAGGCTTGAGGCGATAACCCATGCCATATACCGTTTCTAGAAATTCTTCTGTCAGACCTACTGGTTTGAGTTTCTTTCGCAAGTCTTTAATATGAGTCGAAACTGCATTTTCAGTCGGTGCATCATCAAATCCCCAAAGCCGATCCAGAATCACTGCCCGACTAAAGATCCGATCTGGGTTTTGCAAAAACAATTCCAGCAGTTTGTATTCTGTGGCTGTGAGAGGAATTTCCTGCTGATTATAAGTTACTCTCCCGGCACTTTGATCTAAACAGAGATTTCCCCAGGTTAACGTAGATGATGAAATCGCCCCATTGCGTCGTAATAAAGAGCGAATTCTTGCTAGTAATGCTTCTGGATCGAAGGGTTTGATAACGTAATCATCTGCTCCGGCATCTAACCCCGCCACAATATCTGCATTAGAATTTTTCCCTGTTAACAACAGAATAGATTTACGGTAGCCTTGCGATCGCAGTTGCCGACACAAGGTAATCCCATCCAGTTTCGGAATTAGCCAGTCCAGCAAAATCAACTCATATTCAGTCGATAGCGCTAGTTCTAATCCAGCTTGTCCATTGCTTGCGATGTCGATAGTATAACGATTTGCATTCAACAATTCGAAGAGTGCTGTACTCAGTAATACGTCATCCTCTACCAACAAAATTTTCATAAGTCGTATCAAAAGAAGATGCTTATCGCACCTTCGCGATCGCCGGACACATTCTCTGCGTGGTCAAACTTTTGATATAATTTTAATATATCGTTACAAATAACACAACAATGTCCGTGCATTTGTACTATATATTTTCTGTTTGATTTCTAGCCAGTTGTGGTGAAGCGGTGACGCTTGTGCTGCATCCACCTTAAGGTGGTTCGGAGAGCGTGAACGTCAACAACTGGCCATTGGGTGGGATTTTGAGACGGGAATTGATCCCTTGTAGAATTTTCTCAATGTCCCTGTAACCCTGTTGATATATAAATTAAAACTGCAACAGAAAAACTTTGGATGCCAAATTGCCAAATGCACTCAACACAATAGACATCTTGCAAAAGTAACTTTAACGCTATATATATTAGGAGGATCAGCTAGATTTGCAATCATACCTTTTATGAAAAAAGTGAAGGTTTAAAACCTCGCCCGCAAGTGGCGCGAACGCGAGTGCGTCTCGTAGAGAAAGAATGCTTGTTTCCCCAAGGTAGCTAGAAACCCCACCCCTTGTGGGTAGCTGAATTGAATTTTGAATTTTGAATTTTGAATTTTGAATTTTGAATTTTGAATTTTGAATTGATTCATGGTAGTTCTGCACGAACTTTCAGATTTCATCGACTGCGATTTTGCGATCGCGGACTCATCTTGTAGCTATTGGTACGAAGGGCGTTGTCCGCAAAGTGGCGACCTCCTAAAATTACCCCGCACTTCAATGTCCGAAGCGATCGCCCACGGACTAATGCAATATCTTATCAACAATGATTGTTATTCTCGTGAAGGCAAGATGTATGGAATACTATTGGTTGAACTGCCCAATAGCGAACAACGGGTACTAAAAGCTTTTTCTGGTCTTTTGAATAGTTGCAGTGTGGTTGAGGGCTGGGTTCCACCAATTCCGGGAAGAGATGAGGTTGCTTTCGAGGAAAGCCGGACTTTGGCACAGTTGGACGCGATTAAGCAAGAAATTATTACCTTGAAGCAACTAACCGAACGCCAGCAGTATGAAATGCTGTCTAATGACTTTGAGCAACAGTTACAAGCAATGAGCGATCGCCATCGCTATTGCAAACATCAACGACAAGAAAAACGTCAGCAAATCTGCAATACACTCACTCCCGAAGCACTCACGATTGCCCTTGAACAACTCGACGAAGAGAGTCGTCAGCAGGGAATTGAGCGACGACAACTTAAACGCCAGCAAAATGCCATATTACAGCCCCTACAACAGATAATTGCAGCGACGGATGCGCGAATTAGTGAACTGAAACAACAGCGTAAAGCATTGTCGCGTCAATTACAAACTCAGATGCACGCTAGCTACAGTCTGACTAATTTTTCCGGGCGATCGCAATCATTGCAAGAATTGATGCCAGGAGGTTCCCCCACTGGCACAGGAGACTGTTGTGCCCCAAAGCTGCTGCATTATGCGGCAACATATAATCTCAAACCCCTAGCAATGGCAGAATTTTGGTGGGGTGGGTCTTCAATAAATCAGGATAAAGTTCCGGGAGAGTTTTATGGAGCATGTGCCGAGCGATGTCAGCCATTAATGGGGTTTTTGCTCTCAGGGTTAAGACCTAACCCCCCAGCCCCCTTCCCTGCAAGGGAAGGGGGAGTAAGAAGCCCCTCCCCTGATAGGGGAGGGGTTTGGGGAGAGGTCACTTTACCTATTATTTATGAAGATGAATGGCTGATTGCTGTCAACAAACCTGCTGGGCTACTTTCGGTACCTGGTCGTTATCGCGATCGCCAAGATAGTGTCTTGAGTCGCTTACGTAATTTGTTAGCTGATGGTATGGCACTTGTATCTGTGCATCGCTTAGATCGAGAAACTTCTGGGATTTTGTTGTTAGCACGCGATCGCCAAACCCATCGGCAACTCAGCCAGCAGTTTCAGCAACGCCAGGTTCACAAGGTTTATGAAGCCATACTTTCCGGTGTTTTGACAGTTGAGCAAGGTAAAATTGAACTGCCATTGTGGGGAGATCCTGAAAATCGCCCTGAGCAAAAAGTTGATTGGCAGCAAGGTAAACCCAGCTTGACACACTTCCAGGTAATGGCGAGAGAAGGAGACTACACCCGCGTAGAATTTACGCCACTAACAGGACGCACTCATCAGTTAAGAGTTCATGCTGCTGATACGCGAGGACTTGGGATAACTATTTTAGGCGATCGCCTTTATGGATGCCGTGCAGTTACTAGTCGGTTACATCTGCACGCCAGAGAACTTCGCTTCGACCATCCGCAGTTAGAAAAAACCCTGCATTTACAAGCAATTACGCCATTTTGACGAGTCATATTACAGCAGATTTCAAGTTGGTGAGGTACACAAGCTAAGTCTGTTACCCGTTTTACTCCTGAATTCTGCTGTATATCAGCTTAATTCCTTGAAATCCCAAGAAACCCAAAGAGGTAAAACTAAGCTTTATCTCCCCTAACAGCTAGCCTATTGCTTTTTAAATTTGTATGTGATAATTTCTGCTTGTAGTTAATTCAACGGTTATCCGACCGACTTATAGTAGTTACAGAAATTAATATAACTGCTAAGAGGCTTCCCAATAAAAATATCCAACTAGAAATGATTGTGAGACACCCCACAAAATTGGATGATTTATTCCTTGGAAATAACCAAATGAGCGTTAAAGACGAGAGTTATGGAGTTGATCTCTAGATTCTCATTCTTGTGTTCTCCTTTTATAAAAGTAGCAGGGGAGCAGAGGAAAAGTTGCATACAGTACGTTTTTCCCCTTTGCCCCTCTGCTCCCTGTGCCCAGTCCCCAATCCCAATCTGGCGATCGCAAATCTAAAATTCAAAATTATATGACTAAAGTATTCATTCTTGATGCAAACAAACAACCGTTATATCCAGTACGCATCAGCCATGCTAGGCTGCTATTGTCACAAGGTAAAGCTACTGTATTCCAGCGATATCCTTTTACGATCATTCTGAAGGAGTCCCTTTCTCATCTAAAACTTGAGCAACTTGGCTTTAAAATTCATCCTGGTATTAAAATAAATCGTAATTCGTAATTAGTTAATCTTAGTCGCCTCCTAAACAGAGGAATTATAGATGACGAACCACACTATTTTAGAACCGTTACCAGAAGACCAATGGTTTATTGAGAGCCAGGAACTACGATCCTTTGTAGCAACAGTGCGGGAAATTAGCGCTAGCACTGTTGACGATCGGACACAAACTCTCGCCAAACTAGAACCCTATTTTCAAGAACTGCTTGCTCAACAGGAATGGCTACCGGAAGAGTTTGCCCAAGTCAATCCCGAAAGCCGGATGGGTGGCGGTATTGGTCAGTGGCTGCTTTATCGCGCCAAAGACCGTTCGCTGTCAGTATTCAGTTTGGTGATTCCTCCAGGTTCAACGACTCCCGTCCACGATCATCTAGCCTGGGGGTTGATTGGTTTATACAAGGGTAATCAAGAAGAAACAGTCTATCGCCGTGTAGATAGCGGTGATGATGAAGGACACGCACAATTACAAATAACTGAAGTGCGTAGCCTTCAACCGGAAGATATCTACCGCCTCTTACCCCCAGATGGTGATATCCATGCCGTCAAAACCACATCCCAGAGCGCATCTGTATCCATTCATGTCTTAGGTAATGATACTGGTTGCGTCTGGCGTCACCAGTTCATCCCAGCATCTCACAGCGTCAAATCCTTTCGCTCTGGATATTCCAACGCTCCCTGTAAAGAGGAAGAGGAAAAAGAACATGCCCAAGTACGATAGACCAAAACTCCCAGTATTCGAGCGAGTTGAAGACGAACGCTTGCACCGTAAGCAACGCCTCGCCGCTGCCTTTCGCCTATTTGGTAAGTTTGGCTTCAGCGAGGGAATCGCAGGCCATATTACGGCTCGCGATCCTGAGTTTACAGACCATTTTTGGGTCAATCCATTCGGCACATACTTCGGTCATATCCGAGTTTCTGACCTGATCTTGGTTAACAGAGAAGGTGAGGTGGTTAAAGGCGATGCTGAGGTAAATCAAGCTGCTTTCGCCATCCATTCTCAGATTCATGAAGCTCGACCTGATGTCATCGCAGCAGCTCACGCTCATTCACTTTATGGTAAAGCTTGGTCTAGTTTAGGGCGTCTCCTTGACCCCTTGACTCAAGATTCTTGTGCTTTTTACGAAGACCATGCCCTGTTTGACGATTTTACAGGTGTTGTTTTAGAAACTTCTGAAGGTCAGCGACTGGCGCAAGCCTTGGGGCCAAAGAAAGCTATTATTTTACGTAACCACAGCATTTTAACTGTGGGACATACAGTTGATGAAGCTGCCTTTTGGTACATTAGCTTAGAGCGATCGTGTCAAGCCCAACTGCTTGCCGAAGCTGCGGGTAGACCAACTAGTATCAAACACGAAACAGCCCGTTTAACACAAACTCAAGTGGGGTCACATATCAGTGGGTGGTTCAGTTTCCAGCCCCTTTACGATCGGATTGTGCGCGAAGAACCTGATTTGCTAAATTAGTGCTGTGTTTTTTGGTATTGGGATATTAAAAATTCAAAATTCAAAATTATTCGTGCCGCATCTCCTAGAGAAGAGAGTTACATAAGAGGATTTAAACCCTGACTGTAGCTTGCTTAAGAGCAGGGTAACTGAACTGAGCGGAGTAGCTCCAACTCCGCCTCCCAGATATTTATTGTCAATTTAATCTAAATTTATTTATATACTCCGGTAAACCTATAAGTTTATAGTATTGCTATAGTTCAGAGAAATCATTTTGATGATTAACCAAATCTTTCGCCGCTTAATTCCCAAGTGGATATCGTTGATAAAATTCAGGAATATCCCCTTTAACAACCAGCATAAATTAATCTTTTCTTCTCTTTTGCCAACAGTGGGGGCTTTTGTTACAGGTCTTTGTCTGAGCCTGCTATTTGCTGCTTGTTCATCGACACCGATTGTTAACGCCCCTAATCCCAGTGCCACATCTGTTAGTAATTCTGCTTCTAGTAAAGCAACAGTAGTCAGGTTTGGCTATCAAAAATCGACCATTTTGCTGAGAACTAAAGGTGTTTTAGAAAAACGTTTAGCGCCAGAAGGTATTACTGTACAGTGGACTGAATTTCAAGCGGGGCCACAACTACTAGAAGCGATGAATGTGGGTAGTATTGACATCGGCCCCGTAGGAGAATCACCGCCAATATTTGCCCAAGCTGCGGGAGCATCACTAACTTATGTTGTTGGTACTGCGGCTACTCCGGCTAGTTCCGCAATTCTTGTTCCTCAAAATTCGCAAATTCAAAAAGTTACTGACTTGAAGGGCAAAAGAGTTGCCTTTCAAAAAGGATCTAGTGCCCACTTATTGTTAGTCCAAGCTTTAGAAAAATCTGGATTGAAATATACAGACATTGAACCTAAATATTTGGCTCCGGCTGATGCCCGTGCTGCATTTGTAAAAGGGAGTGTAGATGCTTGGGTAATTTGGGACCCATTTTATGCTGCGGCTCAAGAGGCAACTAAAGCTAGAGTCTTGATTGATGGCACAGGAATTAATAAACAGGGAGGATATTATTTGATGACTCGCAAATTTGTTACTGAAAATCCCCAAACTGTCAAGGCAATAGTGGAGGAAATTCAAAATCTTGAAGAATGGTCTAAACAGAATCGAGAAGAAGTAGCTAAAACTCTCGCCCCGGTGTTAGGAATTGATGTAGAAACGATGAAAAAAGCAACTAATAGACGGACTTTTGGGATTGTACCAATTGACGACAATTTGATAAATCTACAACAAGGTGTTGCAGATACATATTACAAATTGAAGTTAATTCCCAAAAAGGTAAATGTGAAGGATGCAGTATTGACAAAAGAAGAATATGCTGCATTTGCACCAAAAACTTAAACTAGTACAATGAATCGGCTGTAGGGATGTACAGATGTATCTCCCTACAAATGGGATTGATGTTAGTAATAAAACAACTGACAATTTTGGAAATGTAAATCTTGGAATTGATTATGACTAATCCTACAGAACTACTGCGATCGCGTTACGGTGAAATTCCCTTCAACCCCGAAATTGCATGGAATGATTCACTAACAGCACTACTATCTCACCGTTCAATTCGGTCTTATCTATCTGATCCTTTACCACCGGGAACTCTGGAATTGCTAATTGCAGCCGCCCAATCTGCATCTACTTCTTCTAATTTGCAAACCTGGAGTGTGGTAGCAGTCGAAGATCAACAGCGCAAAGAGGAGTTATCCAAACTGGCGGGAAACCAAGCACATATTAAGCAGGTTCCTTTATTCTTGGTTTGGTTAGCAGATTTGGCGCGTCTAAGTCATGTTGCTGACAGTCGCGGCATATCTCATGATGCGCTGGAATATTTGGAAATGTTTGTGATGGCAACAATCGATGCAACGTTGGCGGCGCAAAATGCAGCAGTTGCGGCTGAGTCCCTTGGTTTAGGAACAGTATATATCGGCGGAATCAGGAACCGCCCGCAAGAGGTAGCACAGATATTGAATTTGCCCTCCTCTGTGTATGCTGTATTTGGGCTGTGTGTAGGCTATCCGAATCCTGAAGTAGAAGCAGCAATTAAACCACGCTTACCCCAGTCAGCGATACTGCATCGTGAAACCTATAAATTAGCAGAACAAGAAGAAGCGATCGCTCACTACAACGACATCATCAAAGAATTCTATACTGAACAAAAGATGAATATTGCTGGTGATTGGTCAGAACACTCAGCCCAGCGCATCGCCACTGTAGAATCATTGAGAGGACGCGATCGCTTGCGTGAAGCTCTCAATAACCTTGGCTTTAAATTATTGTAAACAAGAAGAATCAAGATTATGGATTTGCAACTCCGTGGCAAAGTCGCCTTAGTGACAGCTGCTAGTAAAGGTTTGGGCAAAGCTACAGCGAGGCAATTTGCCCGTGAGGGTGCAAAAGTTGCCATCTGCGCGCGCAGTGAGTTAATTGACAAAACGGCTGCGGAGATTGAGAGCGAAACAGGTACAGAAGTGCTATCTCTGCGTGCCAACGTTACCAGTCAAGAAGATATTGAACGAGTAATTAATGCCACAGTAGAAAAATTCGGCGGGTTGGATATCCTCGTTACCAACGCCGGAGGCCCACCTGCTGGTACTTTTGACGATATCGATTTGGCAACTTGGGAAACTTCGCTCAACTTGACTTTGCTGAGTGCGGTACGTCTGGTAAAGTACGCTCTACCTCACTTACGCCAATCTACCGCACCAGCAATTCTGACCATCACCTCAACCTCAACTAAACAACCAGTCCAAAATCTGGTTTTATCTAATTCCATTCGATTAGCAGTGATTGGTTTAACGAAAACTCTTAGCCAAGAACTGGGTAGCGATAAAATTCGCGTCAATAGCATTTTACCAGGCTGGACATATACAGAACGGGTGGAAGAATTAATTAACGCCCGCATCGCTAAAAATGGTGAAACTAAAGAAGCAGAAATTGCTAGAATCAATGGGACAGTCCCTTTGGGTCGTATGGGGACACCAGAAGAGTTTGCCAATGTTGCAGTATTTCTGAGTTCACCAGCAGCCTCATTTGTGAATGGAGTCATGCTGCAAGTAGATGGCGGAATTATTCAAAGTACATTTTGAGCGGCTTGATCCATCGAACAGAATTCAGAATTCAGAATTAATTCTGTACGACTGGCGTATAGCATAGCGGTAGTGAGTCATCCAGCGTCGGGCAGTTTTCCTCCTGCCCCCTGCCCCCTGCCCAGTTGTTGAGCGTAGTCGAAACACTGCCTTCCTCGATATAAAACTAACTTTGACTACTTTCATCATTTTTTCAAATGTTCTAAATAGACAGCAACCAGTATCATAATGCTGTTACATCTTTGTTAAGAATAGTTACAAGCTCTTAACACAAGGAAATATTTCTGATGGAAGTCTCACTTGAAAAGAATGCACCACATCGGGTTGTTATCGTTGGTGGCGGCTTTGGTGGACTGTATACAGCAAAAGCTTTGAAGAAAGCAAATGTAAATGTTACTCTCATTGATAAACGTAACTTTCACCTATTTCAGCCGCTTTTATATCAAGTTGCCACAGGTACGCTATCACCTGCTGATATTTCTGCACCATTGCGATCTGTATTCAGCAAAAGCAAGAATACAAAAGTGTTGTTGGGAGAGGTAAATGATATCGATCCAAAAGCGCAACAAGTTATTTTGGGTGATGAAGTAGTACCTTATGACACATTAATTGTTGCCACAGGTGCTAACCATTCCTATTTTGGTAAAGATAACTGGAAAGAATTTGCTCCTGGCTTGAAAACTGTTGAAGATGCCATAGAAATGCGTCGCCAGATATTTTCGGCATTTGAAGCGGCAGAAAAAGAAACCGATCCCGAAAAACGCCGTGCTTTGTTGACTTTTGTGATTGTCGGGGGTGGGCCCACTGGTGTAGAATTATCCGGTGCGATCGCAGAATTGGCATACCAAACTCTCACAGAAGATTTCCGCAGCATCAACACCTCAGAAGCGAGTATTTTACTATTGCAAGGGGGCGAGCGCATCCTCCCACACATTTCACCAGAATTATCGAAAGTAGCAGCAGAATCTTTGCAAAAGTTGGGTGTGGCTGTCTACACTAACACCAGAGTGACAAAGATTGAAGATAACATCGTTACTTTCAAGCAAGGCGATGAATTGACAGAAATTACCTCAAAAACTATCTTGTGGGCAGCAGGTGTTCAAGGTTCGCCTATAGGGAAAGCCCTAGCAAAAAGTACAGATGTAGAGTGCGATCGCTCAGGACGTGTGATTGTAGAACCAGACTTGTCTATCAAGGGTTATAAAAACATTTTTGTAGTGGGAGATTTAAGCAACTTTTCCCATCAAAATGGTAAACCCTTACCTGGTGTTGCACCTGTAGCCAAACAACAAGGAGAGTATGTAGCTAAACTCATTAAACGCAGGCTTAAAGGTGAGACTTTGCCACAATTTCGTTACAATGACGTAGGTACTTTGGCGATGATTGGGCAAAATTTAGCTGTTGTAGATTTAGGCTTAGTCCAACTCAAAGGTTTCATTGCTTGGCTCTTTTGGCTAGTAATTCACATCTACTTCTTAATCGAGTTTGACACTAAAATAGTAGTAGCAATTCAGTGGGGATGGAATTATATTACTCGTAATCGTCGCTCTAGATTGATTACAGGTAGAGATGGTTTTGTAGAAGCAAAAACTGTTAACAAGAGGGTGCAAGAGCCTTCTGGGACACCTCTTTAACTTCAGGGTTCGCATCCGATAGTACTCATATCGTGTCCTGCTAAAGACTTATCATTTAGACCGCAGGGAGCAGGGGAGCAGGGGGAAAGAGGCTGTGTAGCGAACGCTATAAACCCTTTAAATTATTTACTGTCGTAGCTGGCGATCGCAACAATCGTAGATAAGGGAACTTCCGCAAAATACTGTTGCTGAAATTGTTCTTCTCGAACAGCAGCTAAAAATCGTGCAACTGCTTCGTCAGCAAGGTTTTCGGCACTATCGTTTGGATTCCAGGTAAATTGTAAAGAACGGTCTTGTCGTTGAACTGTGAACCCTAAGTATTTTAAGGCTTTGATGCCGACAAGTAAGGTTTGGTCACTGACGCCGATTTTCTCTAAAAGTTGTCCGCGGGTAACTAGTTGATTTGTGCGACTGAGATATTTGGCAATTCCAACAAGAGTCAGCCAAATTTGATTAGGTAGTTGATGGTTAGGTTTAGACCAAGCGATCACTAATTGTTGCTGATTCTCAAGCCCAGACGTAGAGCGGCTGATCGCCAAACATCGCCGCAACCACATACGTAAATCATCCCAATTTGTGGGACAATCTTCGATAATTAGTCCTGAGTGCTGAGTGCTGAGTGCTGAGTGTTCCTGATTCCGTAAGTCTAGGATGTAGGGTGTTAGCGATAGCTGAGTGTTGAGTGCTGAGTTAGCAGAAGAACGCACGGCAATCAATCTGATTTCATAACGTTTTTTGAAGGTGTTATAGTCTAGTTCTGCTATGCAATCACATCTTCCTATGGGCAATTCATCTTTGTAGTGTCCCCACCATAAGCCAGGAAAAGCACTTCTGCTAGAATCATCGCGAATATCAAACTCAGCTTTAATGTACTGTACCTTTTTCCCTTGCCAATCCTGCTGATTGCGATGCCAAGAATTTTCAAACCAGCAGTTTTGAATTAGCAATTTCGGAACAGGATTACCCATTCCACAAGGTTCTAGCAGTTTCAGTTCCAAAAATAACTCTTTCCCCAAGTCGGCTACCCTTACCGTCAAGTCTGCTTGCACAGTTGGCGTTAGAGTTGTACTACCTAAAGATTGCCGCAACTGCTGATTAATCGCCGCTGTAAATAAAGGAATATTCTCCACCAACAAACTCAAACCTGCTGCAAAAGGATGTCCTCCAAAGCGATGTAACAAATGTGCTTGCTCTTTCACCAGTTGATATAAATCTACAGAATTCACCGAACGAGCGGAACCACGAGCTAATACGAGTGCTGAGTTTTGAGTGCTGTTAGCGTTAGCGGGGCGTTCAGCCCGTTCTGAGTTAGAAGATAAAGAAGTAATTTCTCCCCCTGCCTCCTGCTCCCTGCCCCCTGCTCCCTGCTCCCCTGCGCCTTCCGTACTCAACAAAATCGTCGGGCGTCCTGTTTCTTGTGCTACCTGTCCCGCAACTAAGCCCAATACACCCGCAGGCCATTGGGCATCTTCTAAGACAATGACGCTGGTGGTTGATAAATCTAATTGGGTAAGTTTTTGCGCTACTTGTGCTTGCACATCTTTTTGTAAAGATTTGCGGCGGGCGTTGGCGAGTTCTGTAACTTCGGCGAGTTCGTTACAACGTTTGATATCACGACTAGTTAATAATTCCACGCAGAAACTAGCATCACCTTGGATGCGACTAACGGCGTTAATTCTTGGCCCCAAACCAAAGGAAATATCTGTGGGGCGATCGCCACTTTTCTGGCACAATTCTAATAATCTTCCTACCCCTGGCCGCCGCCGCGCTGCTGCTGGCTGTTTAAAATCTTCTTGCAGTCGTTGAATTCCCATCTGTGCCAAGTAGCGGCAATCTCCACTTAACTGCACTAAGTCGGCAATTAATCCAACTGCAACTAAATCTAATAAATCCTCCAACGGATATTTGGCAACATTGGGCAGACTTTGATATAGTGCTTCCACCAATTTATAAGCTACCGCCACCCCAGAAAGATTAAATAGCTGATGTTCTTTTGGAAAATAGCGGGGATTGATAATTGCTGCAACAGGTGGGCGTTCGGCTGGTAAAGTGTGATGGTCTGTAACTATTACATCTATGCCTAGCTGTTTGGCATAGATAATTTCTTCAACATTTGTGCTACCTGTATCGCAAGTAACTATTAATTTGCAACCTTGTTTTGCTAAGTTATCAATCCCTTGATGATTAAGTCCGTGGGATTCTTTCAGGCGATTGGGAATGTAGTAAACTAACTGAGTATTTTGAGCATAAAACTGTTCCAATCCATCCCAAAGTACCGATGTAGCGGTAATCCCATCGGCATCAAAATCTCCCCAAATGGCGATTTTTTCTTTAGTATTATACGCTTGTTGCAACCGTGCGATCGCCAGATGCATTTCTTGCCCAAACTCAAAGGGACTTGCTGGTTGATAAACTTTATAGTTGATAAAAGCTGTTAATTGTTGACGATCTTTAATACCCCGTTGCCACAACAACTGCGCTGCATACAGTCCACTTGATGCAGGTGTATACTGTTTCACTGCTTGGATAAAGCACTCTGGTGGTTGTTCAGTTGCTGTTATAGTCCACTGCTGTTGTTCTGGCATACAAACAAAGTTAGGATTTAGAAGTTAAAACTCTTCAAATACAATGATAATTTGTAAATCTGTGAAGTTGACTTTTAGAATAGTCAATGCTCATAATAGTGTGAATCTCTTCTAACCTCTTCACCGGAACTACTGTGAGTGTTCAATTACCTGTAGTTATTAAATGAAGTTTTGATTGATATAAAGGTCAGGTTTTGGCAATAATAATATTTATTACTTTTACTTTTACTTTTATTTGCAACTTGTGAGCTAAATCACACTAGTAACCTAAGTACCGAAATAAAATTCTATTTGTGCATAAATAAAATGATGGAATTACTTCAACTAATGTTGGTGCTAGGTAGAGTAGTTGGTGTTACAGACGGGAACACTATTTTGGTTAAAGATAATGCAGGACAAACAACTATAGTCAAGTTAGCCTGTATTAATGCACCAGAGGCAACTGACAAGCGCTATGGTTTAGCAGCAACACAAAGGCTAAAACAGCTATTACCACTTCAAACTCCTGTCGTGATTAGAAGCACAGAACAACTTAAAAGTGGTCGTCCAGCGGGTGAAGTGTTTGTAGATAATCGGTCAGTAAATCTTCTTCTGGTAGAGTCAGGTAATGCCGTCGTTGACCAAGAATCTTTACAAAATTGCTATGAGAGCAAAACCCAATTTTTAATTGCAGAAGCTAATGCTAAAAATAAGCATTTGGGTTTGTGGCAACAATCAAAATTGCAGTTGAAGTTACATACCAAGTAAACGCTGACATTATAAGTTATAATAAGCTGAAGCAATTTTAAAACAATACAGTTGAGAATGAGCAACAAAACCCTCATGTAGAGACGCGATTTATCGCGTCTTGAAAGACCAATTATCTACACCAATAATCCTTAACTGAATCGTATTAAATTTTAGGATTGCTGCACTTATTTCATTGTTGAATTTTTAATATCACCAATCAACTCATCAATCCTTGATTGAGTAGTGTTCCAAGAACACATAAAACGTACTCCTCCCACACCAATAAATGTATAAAACTGCCAGTTCTTGGCTTTTAAGCTGCGAATGACTTCTTCAGGTAATTTCACAAATAGGGCGTTGGCTTCTCTAGGAAACATCAAGTCAACGCCTTCTATATTTAATAGCTGATTTTCTAAGTATTCAGCACATTGATTAGCATGTCTGGCATTTTTTAGCCAAGCGCCAGTTTCCAATAAACCCAACCAAGGAGCAGAAATAAACCGCATTTTTGAGGCTAACTGACCTGCTTGTTTGCATCGATAATCAAAATCCTCTGCTAATGCTTTGTTGAAAAAAAGAATGGCTTCACCTAATGCCATTCCATTCTTGGTGCCACAAAAACACAATACATCCACCCCAGTTTTCCAAGTAATTTCAGCAGGACTTTTATTCATAGCGGCAACTGCATTTGCAAAACGAGCGCCATCCATGTGAATCTTTAAGTTATATTTGTTTGCAACTTCTTTAATACTTAAAAGTTCTTCAATAGAATATATAGTTCCTAATTCAGTTGATTGTGTAATGCTAATAACTTTAGGTTTAGGATAATGAATATCAGTGCGTTTGGTGACAATTGACTCTATAGAGTCTGATGTTAATTTGCCATTTTTACCGTGAGCAAGTAGCAGTTTAGAGCCATTAGATGCAAATTCAGGTGCGCCACATTCATCTGTTTCTATGTGAGATGTTTCATGGCAAATGACGCTGTGATATGACTGACAAAGAGCAGCTAAAGATAAAGAATTTGCAGCTGTGCCGTTAAAGGTAAAAAATACTTCACAATCAATTTCAAAGAGTTCCCGAAAATAATCTGTTGCTTTTTGAGTCCATTCATCATTTCCATAAGCTGGAACACTACCTTGATTTGCCCTAATCATATATTCCAGTGCTTCAGGACAAATACCAGAGGAATTATCACTTGCAAACTGTTCTAATTGGCTACTCATAATTTCTACTTTGATTTTTAACAGTAATTGTTACAATACTAGTAAATAATTTTCGACTTTGCCAAATGCATTGGCGAGTAATGCTATTAAATCAAAACAGAATTCAGGTGTTAGGAGCCAGAATTCAGTTGGCTATTTTGTGCCCCTAGCGGATGAATCAAAGGGTTTAATACCCGCACTAAATCTTGTCTTTCAGAGACGCAGCGCAAACGATTTAGTGATGCAACAATTCAGTGGCTGGTCTAAATCCCCGACTGATAGCGCAACGGAGAGCGAGTCCGCGGTAGCGAGTATAGACGCTAAGGGCGATAGCGTAGCGTTAGCGAGTCTTCTCCCAAGGGGAGACGCCAAGGGCGAACGAGCGTCGCGTCTAGATTCTGACTTCTAACTTATTCTTCAATTAATAATTCTGCTAATTCCAATAACTTTGGATAGCAAGAGGCTAATTTTTTATAACTATAGTTAATAATTAATGAAAAACAAGGTTTTTGACTTATATAAAAAATAGCGAGTCTAATCCTTTTGATTTTCACAACTTAAATCTGATTTTTCTATTTTGTCTCAACCTGAGTTGTTATAAAGTTAAGTAGGATCTTAATAATAGATAAATGACTTTGCTGATGTGTACAGAAAACTGGAATCTTATGTTGACATCACTGAGATGTTTAATTACTACGGTGTCTTCGTCAGCCTTGTGTTTAGGGTATTTTGAGACGATAAACATCGCAAATAACTAAATATTATGCTAAAAAAATAAAGTTTGCTAATCAGAATGCTAATTATGTACTTATAATATACTATACAATAATAATTTTTTACTAAGTAAGTATGAAATCACTATTTGGCATATTTGTCCTTTGTTAGTTCTCAGTAGTCATTTGTTTATTTTCTACTGACTAATGACCAATGATCAATGACCAATGACTAATAACTAATGACTGAACCATTGATTGAACTGAAAGGTGTTTCTAAGTCCTTTGGTAGCCATAAAGTTCTAGATAATGTAGACTTGACCGTTTACCGGGGAGAAGCACTGGGTATTATTGGGCCATCAGGGACTGGGAAATCAACCATCTTACGAGTCATGGCAGGGTTACTTAGTCCCGATGAAGGAGAAATTTATGTGCAAGGAGTGCGGCGAGAGGGTTTGATTGAGGATGGCGGACAGCAGGTTGGCATTGGTATGGTGTTTCAGCAGGCAGCCCTATTTGATTCGCTGACAGTGGAGGAAAATGTGGGATTTTTACTTTATCAAAATTCAAAGCTGCCGCGATCGCGCATCCGAGATTTGGTAGAAGAAAAATTGGAGATGGTAGGTTTACCAGCAATAGGCCACCTCTACCCAGCCGAACTTTCCGGGGGAATGCGCAAACGGGTAAGTTTTGCCCGTGCGATTATGTCTAACCCTGATAATCCCAGTGAAGGGCCAGAAGTTCTACTATACGACGAACCAACGGCCGGACTCGATCCCATTGCCTCGACAGTAATCGAAGATTTAATCCGCCACTTGCAATGTTTACATGGAGTTTGTAGTACATACGCCGTTGTTACCCACCAGGACAGCACTATCCGCCGTACATCTGATAGACTTATATTTCTCTATGAAGGTAAAGTGCAGTGGCAAGGTACAGTTAGTGAAATATACAACACAGAACATCCCTTGATCAGACAATTTATCAGTGGAAGTGTTCAAGGCCCGATTAAAGTCGCCGGCTAGAAACTTAAAAGCCAGGAGTAAAGAGTTAAATTTAACTACTAACTCCTAACTTTTAACTCCTAATTGGTTATTGGTTGTTGGTGGAGGCAAAAAAATGCGAGGTCTTATGACAAGCCGCTTCGCGTCTGGGCGAACATTTAGAGAAGGTTCTGTGGGGTTATTACTCCTGCTAGGACTAGGGGTATTTGGCTTACTCTTTCTGTGGTTAAATCGATTCACCGCTGCTGGCCGTTCATACAAAATTATTGTCGAATTTGCCAACGCTGGCGGTATGCAAAAGGGAGCAGCAGTTCGCTATCGTGGCGTTAAGGTAGGAACTATTTCCCACGTTCGACCAGGCGCAAATGCCATTGATGTAGAGATTGAAATTGCCCAAGCTGACCTCATTATTCCCCGTAATGTTGTAGTGGAAGCTAATCAAAGTGGATTAATTAGCGAAAGTATTATCGACATCACACCAAAAGCAACCTTGCCTGCTGGGGTTGTGACTGCTAAACCCCTAGATAAAAGTTGTGATACCAGCCTCATAGTCTGTAATGGCTCTCGGTTAAAAGGTCAGGTTGGTATCAGTGTTGATCAACTAATTCGTAGTTCAACTGAGCTAGCCGGTGCTTACAATGATCCAAAATTTTATAGAAATGTCAATAGGGTTCTAGAAACTACCACAGGCGCAGCATCAAGTTTTAGTGAGCTAAGTCAGGATTTACAAGGTTTGACCAAAAGCTTACAACTACAACTTAGTACCTTTTCCGCTACGGCTAATTCAGTGCAACGGGCGACAAACCAACTTAATACATCTGCAAATCAAACAGTCAATAAATTCGGTGCAACTGCAACTCAAGCAAATCGATTGCTGAACAACCTGGATAATTTGTTGACAACAAATCGTTCGACGCTCGTTGGTGCATTGAACAATATCACCGAAACCAGCAACCAATTGCGTGTTACAGTCAGTAGCTTATCACCGTCTGTCAATCGATTGACTCAAGGAGAATTACTTAACAATTTAGAAACGCTTTCAGCAAATGCAGCTCAAGCCTCAGCTAATTTACGCGATGCTTCTAAAACCTTAAACGATCCAAAGAATGCGGTGTTGCTGCAACAAACTTTAGATTCAGCACGAGTAACCTTTGAAAATACCCAAAAAATTACATCTGATTTAGATGAATTGACAGGCGATCCTAATTTCCGTAAAAATCTGCGGCAATTGGTGAATGGTTTAAGTGGTTTAGTATCTTCTACACAACAGATGCAGCAACAAGTGCAGGTTGCTACTACTCTAGATTCGGTAAAAGCTGCTGTGAGCAAACCAAAGAATCTAATTCCTACCCCAGCGCCAACCCAACAGGCGATGTTTAATGACAAGTCGCTACGAGTCTACGAAATGAATCCCTCAGCGGCTAATTTTGCAAGTACCGACACCGACCTTCAACCAAATCCCAGTCCGTCTATCCCAAACTCATCCCAAGAAAACCTTTTGAAGCACCTGCGGGAGTACAGCAAGCAACGGGAGGAACTGGAGACGAAGAAAGAGGCTATACAGGTTGACCCTTCAACTTCGCTCACTGCTGACCCTGAGCAAAGCCAGACTGTTGAGAATTTTAAGTAAGATATTTTACTATCAGGTAAATGTGTTGAAGCTCATCGACACCACTCGCTATAACCTTGAAAGGTGTCGATTGTTTACATAGTAGAGTTTTTAGGCTGCAAAACCCATTGCTTATTGATACAGCAGATTTCAAGTTGGTGAGCTACACAAGCTAAATCTGTTACCCAGATATAAAGCGTATTTTAATCTTGTTAGCGCAGCGGGGCGTAGCCCATTCTGAATTCTGCTGTATCTGCCAAAACTCAAATAAATTTGCTCCCATTCATGATAGCACCCGCTTTTAAGAACGAATTAACATTGGGTCATAAATTTGAGACTCTTGAACCCCATAATTAAACAGAATAGACCTAGCTATATCTTGCTCACCATCTGTGCCACTAACGATAAGTATGTAATTGCCTTGCTCTATTTGCTCATTGTAAAAGCGTGCCCACTCATCTGCTATTCCTAACCTCATAGCATCAAAGCGTTCACTTAAATTAATGCCTGTTGACCCAAGGAATTGAGAAAAGTCTTTGCAAATTAAGGAAATCTGATTTACTGAAAAACCTGCGACACACATATCCTTAATTGCCGCTTCAGCATTAGCTATGCTATTAAAGCAACTAACACTATACTTGGACATCATCCCACTTTTATTAGGAATGGCAGTAGCAGAAGTTGTTGTGGTCAGAGAATTTGTAGTTTCAGATTCACTGTTGAGATGCTCGTAAATACCAAACTCTTCAATACCCCAACGCTGTAGTATTTCTTGTACTTTAGCAATTTCAAAAGATGTACAATCCACAATTATTAAATAGTGTCCGTCCTCTACTCGCTCGTTATATGCTCTAGCTTGCTCTGACGATATTCCCCAACCAACTAATGCACCAGCAAAAGTCCCAGTGGCAGCACCAATACTTGCCCCAACAAGGGTTGTAACCAAAGCAGTTGCTGCTGCCCCAGCCAGCATTATTGGGCCAACTCCAGGGATTGCTAAAGTCCCAAGACCCACTAATAAACCAGTTAACCCACCAACAGCGCCCCCTGAAAGCCCTCCTACTGTTGCACCTTCGTCAGCTTTATCACCAGTGCCCTCTTTAACTTCATTATCGGTAATTTCATGATTACGATCTGAATTTTGTACAACTACAGATACTTTCTCCATCGCCAAGCCAGAATCTCTCAACTCATGTATTGCCTGCTCCGCATCTATCCGATGAGTAAATACGCCTACAGCACGTTGATATTGAATTAAAACCATAATTACTCCTTGGTCGCAGGGAAAAGATTAATCACTGACAAAGTTGATTCTTCAGTACTTGCTATATTAAATACGAGTTGGTTCAACTCAAAACTATCCTTAGTAATAAAATACATTCTTTCGCTCATGAGGTAGGCAATAATACCTCAACGGTGCAAGTCAAAAAGTGAATACACCAAGATGAGAAGATCCCTAACTGATCCGGAATTATTATTAGTGAATGACACGGGATAGCCTCAACTAAATTTGTATTTCCAACGCAGACATAACGACATTCCCCTGTGTTGATATCCCAAATCCTGAGAGCTTGGTCATGGAATGCAAATTACGTGTTTGAAATTTCACTTTTGTACTGACTGTGGTTTTCCCTATAAGTAGTCCGGGAATTCTGTGTGATTTAATGGACTACCTGTTTAATAAAACCTTCCTAAAGGCTGACTGTACTTTACTTGTGCTTTGTCCGTAGGCAGAAGAGATCGATACATAGAATAAGTAATATTTATTTGTATAGTTAAAAGGCTTGTGTAGATTTCATCCTACCTAGTTCAAGCCGTATTTTTTTATGAGTTTGGTAAGCAGTAATTATGCGTTGGCAAATAGGTCGTCGGAGTACAAATGTTGAAGATCGGCGTGGGATGAAGATTTCCGCTCCTGTCGTGGGTGGAGGTGTAGGAGCAGCACTCATATCGCTACTGGTTTTACTATTGGGTGGCGATCCCAGTGCCCTTTGGCAACAAGATTCCCCACCAAGTGATAGCCCGATAGCTGAGTCACCTCAAACAACAGGATCTCAAACTCAAGATCAAATGGCGGATTTTGTATCTGTTGTACTGGCTGATACAGAAGATACATGGAGTGAGCAGTTTCGGCAAGACGGAGAAACTTATGTAGAACCAAAGTTAGTTCTTTACTCAGGAGCGGTGGAGTCTGCTTGTGGATTTGCACGTTCAGCAGTTGGGCCTTTTTATTGTCCGCGCGATCAAAAGGTGTATATTGACTTGAGTTTTTACCGCGATTTGAAGACTCAATATCAGACACCTGGAGATTTTGCTCAAGCATACGTGATTGCTCATGAAATTGGACATCATGTCCAAAATTTACTTGGAATTTCGCAGCAAGTTCAAACCTTGCAGAACCAAGTGAGTCAGACGCAAGCAAATCAGCTTTCTGTGCGATTAGAATTACAAGCCGACTGTTTTGCAGGCGTTTGGGCAAATCATGCTCAACGCTCACGGCAAATTCTGGAGACAGGTGATATTGAAGAAGCATTGAACGCAGCTAGCAGTATTGGAGATGACCGCTTGCAAAAACAAGCTAAAGGCTATGCTGTGCCAGAATCTTTTACACATGGTAGTTCAGCCCAAAGGGTTCGTTGGTTTAAACAAGGTATCCAAACGGGCGATCCTCAGAAATGTAATACTTTTGCCAAGACAAATTCCTAACATACAGCAGAATTCAGAATCCAGAATCCAGAATTCGGAGTTCAGGAGTAAAATACGCTTTATATTTGGGCAAAGAAACTTGAAATCTGCTGTATTTCAAGTTTTACGATTCTCTGGCAGCTATCGAGCTTTATTGGCAAAACTTTCCTGATTGGGGAGCAGAAAATGAGGAAGCGATCGCCACAATCGATTTAGACTATTTCCAAAAAGACTTGTTTAAACTCATGTCGTTCTGGAAACGAGGTAGCGATCGCAAGGTTTATTTTAATATTCCAAAAACTATTAGACTATTTATTTATCACCAAGCCAGTAAGTAAAAATACTCCCTTATGATTAGCCATTTCCCGGTAGATTATAAAAAAACATGGTGTACAATTCACAGTGACATCTGAATTAGGCAAAGGCACAGAATTAGCGATGCCTAAGGCGGGCTTTGCCAACGCGATTCCAGCGCTGAGTCAGGAGTTAGGAATGGAAAAGAATAACTAATGCCCAATGCCCAATGCCCAATTCCCCATAACTAATTCCAATCCTGTTCATCTTTCTTGCCACGGCTTTTGTAAATTCCACCCAAATCGTGAATTTGACGAGTTTTCTCAAAAAGCTCGGCTTCGGTCAAACCCCACTGTTGCAAGACTTTATCTAGGTCTTTTTGGATGTCTCTCGCCCCTGGAAACCCTTGATAGCGCATTCGCAGTCTAGCCAATTCTGCTAAGTTATAGTCTGTAGCCTCTTGAGCGAGTAAAATATCAATAAGGGGGCGATCGCGGTTATAAAGTGGATGTTGTTGGTCTTTACCGGCCGTTGCTTCAGTCATTGTCAGTCCTGAGTTTAGAGTGCTAAGTCCTGAATTTTAAGTTTAGCTGACAATGGAAAACAGGACAGACAAAAGAAAATTGTCAAATACCGAAAGCTTAACTGTCAAGTTTGCAACTTTTAGCTTTCCCCGTACTCCACTCAGAACTTCTAGTAGACGGCAAGTACACCTGATGTCTTACGGCTCTCACCACTGCCACTTAACTTTAAATAAAGTTACATTAGTCCTTAAGAAAATACAAAAAACTTTAGATGAGGGTGAATTTTATCTCACCCAAAGTCCAAGCAGCGAGGGAGCAAGAACCCATTATGTTTGAACACTTCACTTCCGAAGCCATTAGAGTAATTATGTTAGCTCAGGAGGAAGCACGTCGCCTGGGACACAATTTCGTAGGAACTGAACAAATTCTCCTGGGTTTGATGGGAGAAGGAACTGGGGTTGCTGCTAAAGTGCTGGCTGAATTAGGCGTTACCCTCAAAGACGCGCGTCGCGAGGTAGAAAAAATTATTGGTAGGGGTTCTGGCTTTGTACCACCAGAAATTCCTTTTACTCCTAAAGTAAAAAGCCTCTTTGAGCAATCGTTTAAAGAAGCTCATAGTTTGGGACAGAATTACATTAACACTGAACACTTACTCTTAGGATTAACCGAGGCTGGTGAAGGTGTCGCCGCCAAAGTACTGCAAAATCTAGGGGTTGACTTCAAGAGTGTCCGCAGTGCGATAGTTCGCCGTTTGGGTGAAAATGCACCGGCTTTTGCTGGTAGTGGTAATCAAAAGCGCACCCAACCGCTAACAATGGAAGAGTTTGGCAGAAATTTGACCAAATTAGCCCAAGAAGGCAGACTCGACCCCGTAGTTGGTCGCCAGAAGGAAATTGAGCGGGCAATCCAAATTCTCGGTCGCCGCACTAAGAATAACCCAGTGTTGATTGGGGAACCAGGAGTTGGTAAAACTGCGATCGCCGAAGGTCTAGCTCAACGGATTATCAATCAGGATGTTCCCGAAAGCTTACAAGGCAAGCAAGTTATCAGCCTTGATATGGGGTCATTGGTAGCTGGAACTCGCTTCCGTGGCGATTTTGAAGAACGCATCAAAAAAGTCGTGGAAGAAGTCCGCACTGTGGGCAATATTATCCTGGTGATTGACGAAATTCACACCTTAGTTGGCGCTGGTGGTACAGAAGGTGGCTTGGATGCAGCCAACATCCTTAAACCTGCCTTAGCACGCGGTGAACTCCAGTGCATCGGCGCAACTACCCTCGATGAGTATCGGAAGCATATTGAGCGTGATGCTGCCCTAGAGCGTCGTTTCCAACCGATTAAGGTTGGGGAACCATCGGTAGAAGAAACCGTACAAATTCTCTACGGCTTGCGCGGTGCTTATGAACAACACCACAAAGTCACAATTTTGGATGCGGCACTTGTCGCCGCCGCAGAATTATCAGACCGCTATATTAGCGATCGCTTCTTGCCAGATAAGGCAATAGACTTGATTGATGAAGCTGGTTCTCGCGTTCGTCTGCGGAACTCCCAAAGTTCTCCCAATAAAGAACTTAAGCGTGAACTCGCTGGCGTTACCAAAGAAAAAGAAGCAGCAGTCAGAGTCCAAGATTTTGACAAAGCGACACAACTACGAGACCAAGAGTTAAAACTCGCAGAACAACTGCAAGCAACGTTTACACCAAACGAGCAACCTGTCAACTCGACTGTAGTTGACGAAGAAGACATCGCTCAAATTGTTGCCTCTTGGACTGGCGTACCAGTCAACAAGCTAACTGAATCTGAGTCAGAGCTGCTCCTACACCTAGAAGACACTCTGCATCAGCGCCTCATCGGGCAAGAGCAAGCAGTCACGGCTGTATCTCGCGGTATCCGTCGCGCCCGCGTTGGCTTGAAAAATCCCAATCGTCCCATTGCTAGCTTTATCTTCTCTGGCCCTACTGGAGTTGGTAAAACAGAATTGGCGAAGGCACTAGCTGCCTACTTCTTCGGCGCGGAAGATTCGATGATTCGGCTAGATATGTCCGAATACATGGAAAGCCACACCGTCGCCAAGCTAATTGGTTCACCTCCTGGTTATGTAGGATACGACGAAGGCGGACAACTTACAGAAGCCGTGCGGCGCAAACCTTACTCAGTGCTGCTATTCGACGAAATCGAAAAAGCGCACCCCGATGTATTCAATATGTTGCTGCAACTCTTGGATGACGGTCATCTTACTGATGCCAAAGGTCGGAAAGTGGACTTCAAGAACACGCTGATCATTTTGACTTCTAACATCGGTTCCAAGGTGATTGAAAAAGGTGGTAGTGGTTTAGGCTTTGACTTCGACACTCAAGCCGACGCTAGTTATAACCGCATCCGCACCTTGGTAAATGAGGAATTGAAAGCTTACTTCCGTCCTGAGTTCCTTAACCGTCTTGATGAGATTATCGTCTTTACCCAGCTTTCCAAGGATGAAGTTAAGCAAATCGCCGAAATTATGCTTCGCGATGTTGCTAGTCGCTTGACAGAAAGGGGAATTATCCTAGAAGTTAGCGATCGCTTCAAAGAGCTTGTGGTACAAGAAGGCTATAACCCTAGCTACGGCGCTAGGCCATTACGTCGGGCAATTATGCGCCTCCTAGAAGATTCTCTAGCCGAAGCAATGCTGTCTGGTGAAATTACAGATGGAGACACAGCGCTTATCGATGTTGATGATGACTCTCAAGTGAGAGTTAAAAAATCAGAAAAACGAGAATTGCTCTTAGCAAATGTTGGCTAATTTTATACCCGATCGCTTTGTTACTGTAATATTTGAGAAATACTCCAGCCTCTTGCGTAGAGCAGAGGCACAAACAGGGTCATCTCAGACAAACATCAAGTGAAATGGTATTATTTTCCACCTCTAGTAGAAATGCTAGGGGTTTTTTTATGCGATTCCTTTTGAGTGGGCAATACCCACCTACCCTCTCCTTGCTAATACCAATTTGAAAAATGATTGCGACAGATGGAAAACTGAAACACTTATCCAATGCATGTTTCACAATCCAAAATCTAAAATCCAAAATGGTATAAGGCAGGGTGCGCGTCAATACTGATCGGGTTTTGAATTTTAAACTAGAATTTGGTTTGGGGAAAAGCTTAAAGGCTAAGGGTTAAAGGTTTTTTCTTTCCTTTTTCCCATTCCCTTTTTCCCCAAAACCCGACAAGTATTGGGGTGCGCGTCAGCGTGGGTGGGGTTATCTGTCGTAAACATTTTTTGAATTGGTAAAGGTATTTCATAGTAGTTACCCTCATTTCTCTTTTTTGCAGGTGTGGGGATAATAACAGAAATACTTTCAGACGGAACTGTTTCAGGCTCAACTGTCTCAGGCTCAACTGTCTCAGGCTCAACTGTCTCAGGCTCAACTGTTTCAGGCTCAACTGTTTCAGGCTCAACTGTCTCAGGCTCAACTGTTTCAGGCTCAACTGTTTCAGGCTCAA
>NZ_JABXKO010000100.1:0-69193 GCF_017114965.1 Nostoc sp. JL31 | reverse complement strand
AGATGCACTGAATTTATCTTAATTAGTGTACTTTATTAGACTGGTAAACGCTATAAACAAATTTCTTGGTGTGTCTGTCTTGTTATCAGACATAGCCTTCATCTTGTTCATCTCCAGAATTGTTACGGAGACTTTTTGGAAAAACTATAGCACTAAGTGAAAACGGTAGAATACGCCCAAATAACTAATGATGCTGTGATAACTTAACCCAATTGCCGCCAATGTGCCGGTGCTTCGATATAATCAGGTAGGCGAGTGGTGCGATCGCCTAGTGCCTCTCTAATCTGCTGTAACTCTAAGTTTTTCGCTCCTGTCAAAATAGTCCCTTCCAGTTTGACATCACTGAGATTAGCTTCTGAAAAGTTAGCTCCCATGAGGTTTGCCTGAGTTAGGTTAGCTTGATAAAAGGTTGCCCTATAGAGGTTTGCTCCAATCAGATTAGCCTGATACAGGTCAGCTTCCGTTAAGCTGGCTTCCGAAAGGTTGGCAAAATATACTTCTGTTTGGTGAAGTTTGGCTGCATTCAAATTAGCTCCAGAAAGGTTAGCTCCATTTAAGTTAGCCCCGCAGAGATTAGCACCAATCAAACCCGTTTGGTGCAGGTTGGCTTTACCCAATTTTGCTCCTTGCAAATTAGCTAAAAACAATTTTGCTCCAGAGAGGTTAGCCATTTTTAAGGTCGCTTGTTGCAAGTTAACCTTATAAAGATTCGCCCCCTGTAAATTAGCTGCACGCAGACTTGCACCAGAGAGGTTGGCTGAACGCAGGTTGGCACCAGAGAGGTTAGTACGATTCAGGTTAGCCCAACAAAGGTTAGCTCCATATAAACTAGCTTTGAGTAATTTGGTTTCATAGAGAATAGACCTAATGAGTTTAGCGCCACTAAGGTCACATCCACTCAAGTCAGCCCCACGCAGGTCAGCCCCACTCAAGTCAGCCCCACGCAGGTCTGCTTGTTGCAAGTTAGTTTTTAGCAGGTCGGCTTGTCTAATGTCGGTATTACGTAAATCAAGTTTCTGATCTTTTGGGTCTTCGAGTAAATTACGCCTACCAATAACAGTCAGGGCTGCTTGAATATCGGTGCGTATTTTTGGGAATTCTTCATGGAGATTTGGCTCTACCTGCGGTGTCGAACGCGATCCACCTCTACGCCGACTTGAGTAAACTGCTCCTTGATATTCCGAGTTTTGTTGCTCCCCTTTTACGTGCTGGATGGGTGCATTCTCTCGCACAAAGGCAGTGAGAATTTCCATAATTGTCCAGTGTTCTTGAGGAAAATCCTGAGCTACCCTTTCTAAAGCGTAAATTGCGCCTGTCCGGGTTTCAACCTTTTCATGTCCAAGCTGGGCAATTGCGCCCATAAAGCGCTCCGCAATCAATCTGTCTTGATTGAGTTTGGCATTTTGCAGGCCAATTTCTAAGTTTTTCTCAGATGCGATCGCACTCTTCTGCATCGCTTGGGCACGCCTTGCTGTATAATAAGTATTAAACATTGCTGCCGATGCAAGAAAAACTATTGCAGTAGTTGTTAAAGCTTGGTTTCTATACTGGATTTTTTCTTGAATTGACAACTCTTTAATATTGGACAAGGCGAAGAAAATTACAGTCAACGAGCAGCCAAATATAGCTGTTAAAGTTATCAACCAATTCAAAAGAACGTCTGTCTTTTTAGAAGACATGGTAAAAATTTTCCTTACAACCTAGAATTATTACTTAGATGTTGCGGAAAAATAGTATAGCATTTAGCAGAAAATTATAATAGGTGTCAAAACACTCATTGAACTAGGGAATTATATCGAATATACTTTTACATCACGATATCAAGAAACGCTTGCGCTACAAGAATTATAAATTACACTGACAGTAGGGGAGTAGGGAAAAAATTGTCATTTACTTGCACTTTACCCCTTAATCCCATCCCTTTAATAAGGGTAGTACCGCAAAGCGAAAGTCAAAAGTCAAAAGTCAAAAGTCAAAAGAATTGTATTCCAAGCTCTTGCGCCGTGCTTTACTAGAAGAGACAAAGTGTGGTTTTGCTGGGGTGGAGTTTTTCGGGTTGAATAAACAATCAAGCGGATATGATATTACTCAGAGAATTTGGTTTCTCTGAGGTTTGCGCCATCAAGTATGGCGTTATTGAGAATTGCCCCATGCAAGCTAGCTAGATATAAACTGGCGCGATGCAGGTTAGCTCCAGAAAGGTTAGCTTTCTCTAGGTTGGCTGCACTGAGGATTGCTCCTTCTAAGTTCGCTAAATATAAATTAGCTCCTTCTAGGTTAGCTGCGCTAAGTATTGCCCCCGCTAGATTAGCTTGGTAGAGATTGGCCCCAGCTAGATTAGCTTGATAAAGATTTGTCTGTTGTAGATTTGCCCCTTTCAAGTTTGCTCCTCTCATATCTGTGAAACTCAAATCAAGTTGCTCATTTGCTGAGTCTTTATTTGCATCTCTTCTGACGATAACAGTCAGGGCAGCTTGAATATCTATACGAATTTTTGTTGACAGCTTGCTTGTTACTTTCTCCTGGGGTATAAAAGGAGCATTTTTTCGTACAAAAGTAGTAAGAATCTCTATGATTATCCAGTGGTACTCTGGATGACTATGGGCAATTTGCTCTAAATCATTAATTACAGCTAAACTAATTTCTCTAGTGTTATTTTCAAGCTGTTCGCTTGCTATTCTTAAGCGTTGTCTTAGCAACTGATGCTGATTCTGTTTAATTTCCCCCTGTAAAAAAGGTATTCGCAAAAATGTTTTTGATAGTTCGACGTAAGTTTTTGATAAAATATTTTTCATAGGATGACGAGGATTAATAATTAATGGAAATAAATTGAAACGGTTGTTTATTATTGAAGAATTTATTTACGTCTGCTATTGTTTCATACATAGTTAATGTTGGAAATTATAATGTAACTAACAAAACAGAAAGTAGATATGTTGAGTAAGTAGACATAATCATACATACTCTTTCCATTCCCAATCATCAGTTGTATTCACTAGTGTTTAGTCTTCACTGACAACTAACTATCATCATGATAATTTTGATTTATTTATAATCAGTTATCAACTAAAGCCGAGTATTAAAATGCAGCAAAAAATACAACCAATAGTTAAAAAGCTGGTATTAATTGGTGGCGGTCACAGCCATGCTATTGTTATGAAAATGTTCGGCATGAAACCGTTAACGGGAGTAAATTTGACACTGATTACCACAGCATCAGAGACAGCCTACTCTGGGATGTTACCAGGACATATTGCCGGATTTTACAGCCACAGTGAATGTCATATTGACTTGCGACCCTTGGCGAACTTTGCTCAAGCACAATTGTATATTGACACAGTAGTTGCCCTTGACTTGACAAATAACAAAGTTCTTTGTGCTAATGGACTTGCGGTAGATTTTGATGTGCTGTCTATTGATATTGGCAGCACTCCGGCCATACTGTCTGTATCAGGTGCGGCAGAATATGCGATCGCAGCAAAACCAGTATCGCAGCTATTAGAGCATTGGCATCAACTAATTGCAGCCGTAGGTAAAAATCCTCAAGAAACAATTAGCATTGCGATCGTCGGTGGAGGTGCTGGCGGTGTAGAATTAGCGCTGTCAATGCAATCTTATTTACATAAGATTTTACATCAAACTCAACAACCTATTCAAAACCTGGAAATTCATTTATTTCAGTGTGGACATGAACTGATGCCCAATTATCATCAATCAGTGCGGCATCAACTTCAGCAAATTTTAACTAAGCGAGGTATTAAGTTACATCTTGGGGAAACTGTGTGTAAAATTGCACCTACAACCCACAAGGAAAGTAAAGAAGTATTTAAAATTAAATGTGAGTCTGGGTTGACGGTAGAGTGCAATAAAATTTTTTGGGTAACACAAGCATCAGCGCCCGAATGGTTAAAAAACGCTGGACTAGGAACTGATGAGCAAGGTTTTATTTTGGTAGAAGATACGTTACAATCTCAAACACACCCACAGATATTTGCTGCTGGTGACATTGCCACAATGGTAAATCATCCGCGTCCGAAAGCTGGGGTATTTGCTGTTAGACAAGGCAAACCTTTATTTGAGAATTTGCAGCGAATTTTATTAGGCAAGCCGCTTAAATCTTACAAACCACAGAAACAATATTTAAGTTTAATTGGTACAGGAGACAAACAAGCGATTGCAACCAGAGGCACTTTGACTTTACCAGCCCACAAACTCTTGTGGTGTTACAAAGATTGGATTGACCGCCGCTTTATGGAACGCTTTCGCTTTGAATAATATCATGTCTGGATAATTTAGTTGCGATTCCCAGAGTCATTGCACCCCACCCCTTAATCCCCTCCCCGCTTGCGGCTACGGTGTACACACAACTCAAATTACCCCCTTAGTCCCCCTATGGTGTACACACAACTCAAAAAAAGTTTGATTTTCCATTGTTCTCTCATCTATCTCGTTCCCATGCTCTGCATGGGAATGCCCCTCGTTGAGGCTCTGCTCCAGTATTGCATTGAGTCAGAGACTCAATGAATGCATTCCCAGTCTCCGACTGGGAACGAGGAAAAACGAGGAAAGTTTTATCAAGCTAGGTTTTTAGAACTTATGTGTACACCGTAGCCGCTTGCGGGGAGGGGAGACAAAGCACAGCTTTGGCGGGGTGGGGTTCTTCAAAGCTGTTCAATTAGCTCAACAATTTGTTGATAATACTGGATATTCCCTTCTTGGTAATATAAGTCTGCGGATTTCTGGAAATCGGCAATTGCTCCTTGAGAGTCTCCCAGATTGCGGTAGACATCTGCTCGAAGAATGTAAGCCGAAGCCCAATTAGGCTGACGCTGTAAGGCTTGGTTTAAGTCTGCAAGCGCTCCTTGTAAGTCTCCCAAGAGTGAACGGCTACGACCCCGATTGTACCAGTCTTCGGCAAAGCTGGGGTCGATCGCGATCGCTCGACTGTAATCTTCTATTGCGCGTTGATAATCTTCTAGGGCGTAGCGAGCATTGGCACGATCGCTGTAAAATGCAGCAGATTGGGGATTGATTTGCAAAGCTTGGGTGTAATCTGCGATCGCACTTTCATAAGCTTCTAAAGCATAATGGGTAGAACCTCGGTTGTAATATGCTTCAATTAAATCAGGATCAATTTTTAATGCTTGATTATAATCTGCGAGCGCTCCTTGTTCATCCCCCAAAAGACGACGAGCATTTCCCCGATTGCAGTACGCTTGGGAAAAATCAGGAACAAGCTTTATCGCTTGAGTGTTATCATCAATTGCTCCTTGTAAATCTTGCAGGGCTTCACGAGCAATACTCCGACCATAATAAGCTGCGGCTAATTTATCATTAATTTGCAATGCTCGATCGTAATCTTTAATTGCGCCTTTATGATCTCCTACAGAACGACGAGCCGCCGCGCGATCGCAATATCCTTCTGCTAAGTTAGGATTGAGTTGTAATAGGCGATTGCTATCTTCAATTGCACCTTGATAATCTCCCAATCGCCGACGAGCATTAGCCCGAAAGCCATATACTAAAGCTAGAGTCGGGTTTTCTTGTAATGCTTGGTCATAATCTGCGATCGCACCCTGATAGTCTTCAAGAGTACTACGAACCAAACCCCGCTCAGAATAGGCTTGCACATCATCAGGATTCAGCTTTAATGCTTGGTTAAAGTCTTCAATTGCTTCATGATAGTTCTTGAGGTGAGCAAGCACCAGACCTCGATTATAGTACGCTCCGGCAAAGTTAGGATTGATTTTTAGGGCGTGGTTGTAATCTGCGATCGCACTTTGATAATCTGCTAAAGCGTAGTGAGCATTACCTCGGTTATGATAAGCTTCCGCCAAGTTAGGATCTAATTCTAATGCCTGGTTGTGGTCAGCGATCGCTTCCTGATAATTGCCTAAAATATGGTGAATATTGCCGCGATTGCTATAAGCTGCTGCAAAATGGGGATGCCATTGTAAAGCTTGCTGAAAATCTGCGATTGCTCCTTGACGATCGCCGCGTTCAAAAAGAGTTACGCCGCGATTATGATAAGCGTTGGCAATATCAATATTAATATTATCAGCTAATTGGGTACTCATTTCGATAGTTTGGATATAATCTGCGATCGCTTTGTCGTAGTTTTCCAAAGCAAAGTAGGCATTCCCGCGGCTGTGGTAAGATTGCGCCAGATTAGGATCGATTTGTAATGCTACGTTATGATCTGCGATCGCTCCTTCATAATCGGCTAAAAAGTAACGAGCATTAGCCCGGTTGTAATAGGCTGTGGCAAAATTGGGATTGATTTCGATGGCGCGATTGAAGTTAGCGATCGCATTGCGATAATCTTTGAGTTGACCACTTAAAATCAGCCCTAGATTATGGTAAGCTTCGGGATAGTCAGGATTTAACTTGATTGCTTGGGTGTAAGCTGCGATCGCTGCTGGATAGTCCCCTTGCAAATTTTGGTTTAATCCTTGGTTAAAAAAATCTTCAGCATTCATATAATTTTTTGGCTTTTGACATTCTCAAGCCTAAAGCATCAGGATTCTTAACGATATGTTTTGAAAATCATTCCAACTACTGTTGTGTCTGTTGCTAGGATTTTTTATTTCAATTTTGCGAATGGATTTCATTTATTTGAAAGTTTGCTGTTGTTATAGGAAAGTGCATATTGATTTTTGTTTCAATCCTGCTAAACATTACTTAAGTTTAGGGTGCGCCTTCTGACGTAAGCGTTGCGATCGCGATGGTGGACTAAATAATCATAATTATGTACGTATAATTAGTTATAATTCCCAGAGTCATTGCACTCCACCCGCGAGGTGCTTCTCCCAGGGGGAGACGCTGCGCGTAGCTTGCTTCCCCGGAGGGGTATAAGTCGGGAAACCCGCTGTTAGCACGTGGCTCTTTGGGCTTCTTCGGGTTTAATAATTAATCAAGCGGACATGATATTAGGCATTTAATCCACCATTGTTGAGTTGAGTTACTAATAACCGATGCAGTTAAACCTTGACTCGTCCTCGGAGTCAGCTTTACTCCTGATCAACTTTTTCGATGTCATCAGGTGTACCAGTGGCAGAAATTTTTGATGTGCCAGATTTACCTGCACCGGAGTTACCACCAGAAGCACCAGCACCCCCTGAGTGTTTAGAATCCGTGTTGCCTTGTTCTTCTTGGAGCTGTTCAAGCCGGTTTTTTTCTTGAGCTTTATCTTTTTGGTCAGCCATATCTTATTTACATTTTTCGCGTAGCGATCGCTTTTAACTTTAACATTTTCCCGATTCTTGCGACATAACTAAACAAATGCTTTTAATTGGAGCTTCTAGACTGCGTTGCCGCAATAGCTTACTCCCTTTAAGACTCGCTTGTTGATTTTTGGATTATGAGATTGCCCAAATCCCTTTGCACACATCGTTGTAGTGCCTCGAAATTTACGTGCAGATCCGATTGTAAACATAATTGGTGGAGCGATGAGCAAAAGCGCAAACAGAATGTATTGATTTGGTCAGTTTTAAAACAACATAGGCACAAAAGTTATCTCATAACATTCAACATTCATTCTTCTGTGATTTGCATGACAAAAGGCTCTCTCTAGCGAGGGCGATAATGCCTAATAGTAAGACAACATCAGCATTTTCCGATCGCCAGATGAAATACGAGAAATTTGTCAATCTGTAGGTATTACTTTAGAGTCCATTGTGTACATTTACTGCTTTAAAGGTTCAAGGGCTGCCAATACATTAATAGCCCTCGAAGAGGCAGGAATTTATGCCAGAAATTATTTTGGCTCTTGGAATGAATGGTCTCGTGACTTATCACTACCCATTGATAGCAGAGTAATGTGAAGAAGGTAATTCAGGATTGCTATATCTTGGATAATGGGACAGTAGAAATAGATAATCTATGGCCTACCTTTTCAGACTTCGTTTGCATGATTTCAAACTTCCAGTCTGAAGAATAATCAGGCAATTCATAACCAACACTCTTAACATGAGCCAACATCAACTCATCTCGTTGATGCCAAACAGCAAATATTTTCTCCCTGCCATCATATAGCGTTTCTAAATCAATTTGATAAACTTCATTTACTCGCTTCAGCTTCAAACCCAACAAATTTAACAGTCGGCTGAGTATTTTTATTGCCGAAACCTGCTCTTTCTCCCCGACTAAATTAATACCAAGCGCTCTTTTAATATGTTTACTATGCTGAAAAGCAATATTTTTCAGCAATATCAAATCTGAATCGTTCTCATGAAATTCGCGTTTTTCTTCGAGAAACTGAAGCATTCCTAAAGCTCTCATAGCTTCAACTTTGAGCGTATAAGTTTTTAAATCTGGGAGAAAAACTTTTCCTTCACCCCAAGATAATTGCTGATGCCATTCTTGCTCATCTCTAACGTGAAAATACTCGCTTTCATGAGTTAAATAATAGTGGATTAACAACTGACGATAATATCCTTGTTCATCCTGCAATTTCAGCCAAGGACTAATTTCTACACCATATCTTTGTCTAAGAACATATTTATTAATTTGGTTGCGTTCTCCATCCGTTAGGGAATGCTTAACTAACATCTGCTCATATTCCACATAATCGATATCTTTAGCATTGGCAACAGCAGATGCTAAAGATAGTTGATTTTGCTGCTTAATATCTTTAATTTTACGTTTAATTTCTTTAGCCTTTTGACGACTTTGTGCCCAATCTTTTTGAACCTTAATAATTTCTAAAATTAACCTTTTGCGTGTATCTAAATCATCTGCATCGGTTGCCAAAAAGGCCAGGCGTAAATCTCGAATAATATTATTGTGAACCGCGTTACTCCGCACCTGAATTTGATGTCCATCAGCAATTAAACCATCTTGCATCGATTGCCTATAAAGGCGAATAGAAGCATTTACCCTTGCAGATAACTTAGCCCAAGTTCGCAAATGAATCGGGTCATAAACTAAGGGTAAATCCACATCTATTTTATGTAGGGGACTCAGCAAAGCTAAGTTTTCTTTTTGATTTTCTTGATACCAATCAGATAACAAGCGATAATTTGTACTCCCACTACCAATTAGACCAATACCTCGTTTAGCACACCAGACAACACGCGGTACATCATCCCTGACTCTTGCTAACGCTTGTCTTGCTTCCGAGTCAGGAATTACCCCTTGAAAAATGCCATAAACACGGTCGAAATGTTGGACATCAATACTAATTCCTGTACCAAGGCTAGGGGTAACAAAAACGCCGTCATATTCCGATATTTTTTGATTAATCGCTGCAATAAAATCAACTGCTGCGTGACCAGGTGTATTTGTTGTGTGACTACTAACCACCAGCGTTTTAGGAAATTGTCGCCGTAATTTTTGTAGCCGTTCTTTCAGATAACGTTCAATTGTTTCACAGCTATAACGCCCAGCCCGACTATCGGTAGTAACATAACATTTACGTCCAGCAAGTAAATCCAATTCCAGTTGGTGAATTAGCGGTGTTGGATTCGGTGAATCATAAAAAGTCACATCCCAACCTTGTTGAGGCTTCCACTGATTGAGAACTACCCAAGGTGTTAATTTAATTCCTGCCAGTCCTTGTAAATATTCAAGTGAAACATCTGATAAATCAGCATCTTGGGCAATTACTAACCCACCACTTGTTAAAACTGTTGCAATTAGTTGCTGGAATAGTTTTAATATTTTTACCCGCTTGTGCTTACAAGTATTACTATTTAACAGATGCCATAAAGATTGCTCTACTTCATCTAAAATTACTATTGCTCCCCGCCAATTTTCTGGGTTAAGTTTCCAAATTGAATCAACACACAAGCCGAGGGATTGCTGAGGAAAGAGAGAGCGCAGTATGGGAGGAGCGGGGGTAAGTGTTTTATCAATCCTTTTTTCCCCATCGTCTTTATGTGTTCCCCATTGAATACCAATTTTTTCACACAAGAATCGTCCAAGTAGGATTCTGTGAGTAATTAACAAAACAGGTTGATTTCTACTTTTTGCTTGTTGAACAACGCCTTGCAATGCCGTAGTTTTTCCCGTTCCTTTCGCTGATTTGACTCCTACTAATCCAGAGGTGGGGAAAGGTATTTCACCTATATAAGGACGGTTAAAGGTAAGTGTAGCAGGAATACTTAACTCGGTGTGGGGTTTAGTTTGAGCGAGATAAATTTCTAAATCAACACTTTGTCGATAAACTTTATCGAAACTACTTGCACCCTTAGCAACAATAAACTCATCAACCCCTTTTTCTATACCCGGAAGTTCGATGACTTTTACAGGACAATTTTTTTGCTGAAATAAACAGCCAAGTTGAGAAATAGCATTATTTACAGCAGCAATTGTCTTGGGTTGAGTTTCAAAATCAAAGCAAATGTAAAAGCTGCGCTTTGTAATCGCAAACGCGGCTAAATCAGGAATTAGCTGACGACGGGTAACTTTACCAAATTCATCTTTCACAACCCGATAACCACTGGTAATTCCAGGAATGGCAATGGCTACATATCCTTGCGTCAACAACGTGGCTGCTTTTTTTACACCCTCGCAGATGATGAGGGGAATGTTCTGTTGCATCACCCATTGCCAAAAGCCTCCAGCCTCGCCATCAGGAGTAATGGTGATATTTTCAGGCATGACCAGATTGTAACGCCCAGCGACTTGCTGCCACACTTGCAACGTTACCCGCAAACAAAACACTCGCGTTGGCGTGCTGGGAGGATGCTCGTACTTGATGGACTTGCCATTGTGATTTTGTCGGGGTTGGTTTGGCTTAAAGCATCCCCATTCCATCATTTGCCAATTATTCAGATGGTCTAGTCCCGAACACCACCAACCACCTTCTGTGATGTGAGCATAACGCTGCAACCAACTACTTCTCACCATTCCGGTATTGGTGCGGGGGAGTAGCTCAGAAATCAATAGGTACTCATAAGCTGTTACACCTTGGAGCGACCTAAAATTGAGATGCACTAAGTGTAAGTCTATACCACTACTCTTGACTAATTCTTCAAGGTGTTGGGGGTGTAAATAGTGCAGATGCATAGGTAAAGGCATGAAGGGAAGACAATGAGATTAAAACAGTAACATGCATCTGCTTTTTTTTAATACGCGAGATTGCGAGGCTTTCATGATGCTTTTTTTACTTCGTTGTCGGAGACACATCGGTTAAAGCTGTAGTGGGTTATTCTGCCTATTAGATCCCCGAAGTAATAATTTTGTATTGTGATATTTGTTCGCTTTTAATTTTTATTTATCAGTAAATTTCTGCGTTAAGGAATGCGATCGCGGTATAACATCGCTATGAGGTAATATCTTCATATACTTCAGCAAAGGCTTTACACTGAGCATCCACTCTGTACCACGCCTGTAACCTCTCTGAATGAATAAAGACAAAAACGCTCACTCTACACCTTGAACCTCGCTCCAAAGGTTTGAGATCGCCTTGAGTGTTAGTTTTTCATTGCGATCGCGACTAATACAGATACCTTGACGTAACACTTTTACTCAAGTAGCACGGTAACTTCTAAAGCTGATTGGAGGTAAAATAAACAACAACTTTTCAAATAAGTTCAATCTGCTTTATAAACCCTTGCTTTTAGTTCCGAATCTAGGAAATATGGCTTTGTACTTTTTGATTCTACCGTGTGTTTGTTTCATCACTGGCTATTTTTTATTCAAAAATAGAAATAATGAAATCTCACATTTAGTAACTGTATTTGCAGCTATCAGCCTGATTTTGGGTTTAATGTTAGCTCCTTGGCAGATTTTACTTATACTATTAATTCTTATTCTTATCAGTACAAGCTCCGAATATTATACAAGCAAACTAGTGAGCAGGGAAACACAATATACACAACAACCTGTTCCCAAATCGGAACCAGATTATAACTTAATCTACCGTGGGGCTTGCTATCGTCATGACCTCAATAGCAAATTAGATGGGGAAACCACACCATCAGTAACCCATAAGTTGAGCTTTCGAGGATGTACTTATTTTGTTTGCGCCAATCCCAATGCCCAATCGAATGGAATCATTACACCACCAGTAACCCATAAGTTGAGCTTTCGGGGAAGTACCTATTCTATAAATAGAACTACACACAGAGAAATTAAAGAGCAAGGTAAGTAAGTAGGTATGGAAAAACCAAACTATGTGAAGATAAGTAAATACGGAGAATATATTTATCGAGGTAACTAAAACATGGGCGCTCGTTTAAGGGTATTCCTGACTCGTGAGCAAGACCAAACTCTGTTAATCCTAAGAACAGCAGATGTACCACAAAAAGTCAAAGACCGAGCAGAAGTAATCAGATTAAACGCACATGGCTGGTATGTGGAAAAAATAGCGGGTCATTTAAATTGGACTCCACAGACAGTAAGAGAGGTTTTGCACAAATGGAAAAAGCATAGTCTAGAAGGGCTTTGGGAGCTACCTGGTCGAGGGGGGAAGACCAAGTGGAAAGAAGAGGATATAGTGTTTTTGGAAGAATGTCTTAACAAAGAAGCACGCACATACAACAGTCCTCAATTACCTAAAAAACTTTATTGCGATCGCAACGTGAAACTAAGTCCTGACAGATTAAGACGGGTACTCAAAAAAAGGGGATCAAATGGAAGCGGGCAAGGAAGAGCCACAGAGGAAAACAAGACCCGATAGCCCGAGCTAAGAAGCAAGCAGATTTAGATATGCTGGAATTAGCCGCAGCGGCGGGAGAAATCGATCTAAAGTATCTTGATGAGTCAGGGTTTTGTGTATGGAGCGAGCCAGGTTACACCTATTACTTCAGAGGTGAACAAAAACGTTTAGAACAAAAAAAACGTCGTGGTCGTAGATTAAGCATTATCGGATTTCTTCAACCAATAATCAGTTTTGTTTACGGTTTAGTTATTGGGGGTGTTGACCGCAAGTCTTATATCCAAATGATGGAACTGGAAGCGGAGTCAGCCGAAAAAACGGGACGTACAAGGGTAATTGTGCAGGATAACGGGCCGATCCATCGATGCAAAGAGGTGCAAAATCTGTGGTCGAAATGGGAGAGCCAGGGCTTATACATCTTCTTTTTACCCAAATATTGCTCTGAAATGAACCCAATTGAATTAGAGTGGCAGCATCTTAAAAAAGATGAACTATGTGGGCAAATATTTGATGATCAGCTAGACCTTGCTTACGCTGTAATTGATGGTATTCAAGCTAGGGGAGAAAGAGGTAACTACAGTACGGAACGTGTTAAATTTCACTCAAACCCTTCAGGTTAACTTTTCGTTACATACTTATAATTTTTCCCACCCACTTACTTAGTTAAAAACTTGGTGCAATTCTCTGAAAGTTTACATTTTATTGGCTGATACGTTCCAAATCCAAGAGGCGATGTCTACAATGGACTATGACGATCGCTAACACTGCGCTATCGGTGGCGTACTGGTGCTATTTATGTCAGCTTTTGTTACAGCACTTGCAATTTAAGGTCATTATAGATTTTATACCCAGCAATATGCGATACCAACGGAGAACCTAGCAGCGATCGCACATCCTCGACTATTGCCTACCGGACTCAATGCTGTTTGATAATGCGATCGCTATAAATCATAACCATTCTACGAAACACCTCATACAGATACTTTGAGAAATGGTATTAATATCTGGCTTTGTCAAGATTCCTAGACGCAAAAATAATGTTAAAAAATAAGAACATCTTCCGTAAACTACTGTTGACAAAGTTTATTTTCTATATGAGTGGAGTGGAACTTCCTTGGTAAAAGAGATATCTAGTTAATTTGATTCTTAACTATTCACTCCTTCGGGAGGCGATTAGTCTCCAAAAATAGACAACATATTTTTAAACTGTAAAATTATGTGGAAATCAAAGTTAATATTTAGATTTATACTGTCGGTTGCAGCGATCGCCACTAGCGTCCAGCTAAATTCAGCGAGTGACTATGCTATTGCTCAAAGTGCATCTTCCAATCCGACTGTCGAATCTGAGCAACAAAATCAAGCTTTAGAAGATGGCAAGGTTGCTATGGCAGGAGTTGGCATAGGAGCCATTGCAGGGTTACTGATTTCTGGTTTATGGTATCAGAAACGTCGTTACCACAAAATCCAGTCACGTGCCAAAATAAACCGCTTTCGTGAAGAGTTTCTCTGCGGTTCTTTAGCAGATTATTACTTATCTAATTCTAAAGCAAATTCTTCACCTACAAATTCTCGGAAAACTTTACCAACACCCACTAAAGAAGAATCCCCTACTTCTGAAGAAACTTTCGTAACGCCAACTAAAGAAGAAATATCTGATCCCTCTAGTTCTGAAACAAATAATCTAGCAGCAGAACCTACGCCAGCGACAGCATCTAATTTATTATCTGACTCATACCACAAGCTAATCGAGGATATTGTTAATACTGCCCTCAACGGTCAAATCAGTTCTAAAGAGTATACATATCGCCAATTAGTAGAAAATGTAAGCAGTGCTAATAATGAAATTTTTGAACGCTGTTTGAGCGATCGCTTGCATTCCACCCAATCTGAACTATATAAAGTAATAAATTCTCCGAGTTTATTTCAAAAAGAGACTCCTGAGTTAAAGAAAGTTCGTTTAAATAGCACCTTGAAGGCATTACAAAGTATTCAAGGGGAATGGGAACAAATCCAAAAACAAAAACTAAATTAAGCTTCACTTAACCCAACTGTGCAACAAATTCTCACGGACTGAAAAGCTTCTTGCTTTTCAGTCTTGTTACAAAACCGAACTAACATTATTAAATTTATTGATGTGATCGGTTATGATTACTCGCTATAATTGCGAGAAAAATACAAGCGATCGCACTAAGTTTTTGCAAGAGATATCAAATATGGGTAGCTATGAACCAAATTCTGGATGAAATACAGCATCTAGAAGTTTGTTTTCTTGGGTTGCGTTTTATCCTTCTTCGTCAATTCCCAACTCCTGACGTAGTTCGTTAATATTTTGAGGTTTTAAAGTTCTAGCTTTTGCTCTTTCCAAAGCAGTTAACAGACGGACTGCATTTTTAGGTGAACGAAGTAAATGAGATGTTTCTAGTAAACTATCTAGTTCATCAACAGCAATTAGGGCGACGCTTTCACCTTCTTGTCGATTAATAATTACCACTTCTCTATCTGCAACTACTTGAGCGCAGAGTTCGGCTAGGTTGTTACGAGCATCAGTCAAGTTTGTCTGGTTCGAGGTGGGAGATTTTCCTAATGCTGTAGGCTTTACAGAACATAATAGCTTGACTGCTTGGAGGCGTGATCAAAATTAAGCCCTCCTCACTTTAGTAAGGGGGCTTAAGTATACTAGGGTTTAAATTTTTGAGCTTCTTTCGCTTTTTTGTTTAGGTTAATTTAGTTTGTTTAGGTTAATTTAGTTTGTTTAGGTTAATTTAGTTTGTTTAGGTTAATTTAGTTTGTTTAGGTTAATTTAGTTTGTTTAGGTTAATTTAGTTTGTTTAGGTTAATTTAGTGCGAGCTTTTATTTTTATCCCTAGTACACTTTTTTGAGAATGTTTCACTTCTTTTTCAGATTTCCTTTTTTCTCTTTTTCCTGCCACTCAATAACTATATTTCCTGGGCAGGGTAGTAAAGGAATGCTAGAAGTCCCTGGATTGTAGTAGTTCATTAAAGTACACACAAACACAGGTATAAAACAGGCTGGTACACTTATTTTCATTGTAATCTCCTATTCAGTAGCTTGGATAGAACAGTACCTAGTTTGACTAGACTCTGTTTGCAGTTCTGACTTCTGAAGGAGATACAATGCGTCCAAACGCACGTCTTTAATGTAACACTAGCGTACACAAGTGTCAATAGCACAAAGAGCAAGTAGTGAAAAGTAGTGAAAGTAGACCTTACCCCTCACTACCTACTCTTCTTAGCCTAGCTCTGAACTAAGCTCCGACAGCTTCCTTCGCGGCGTACAATACCTCAGCGTTGATTTCTTTGAAACCGCGATCGCGAGCAAATTTCTCTGTATTACGCTTCACTTTCCCGCGAACAAATCCCGGAATCTTATTCAATTCTGCTTGACCATCTTTTGTCCAATTCAAATCAGAATCAGCAGAAATTCCTCTAGTAATAACTTCTTTGGTATCATGACCGCCAAAGATTTCTAATAGGTGATCTTCCATTCCCAAAGTGAAGGAATTGTAGATCAAATCTGTAATCTGATTAGTGCCTTCGTAACCCATAAATGGTTTGTAACCAATAGGGAAGTTTTGGACGTGGATTGGTGCAGCAATTACGCCGCAAGGAATATCTAAGCGCTTACCAACGTGGCGTTCCATTTGAGTACCGAAAATGGCAGAGGGTTCGACACGAGCGATCGCATCCCCAATTGCACCATGATCTTCGGAGATTAGCACTTCATCGCAATACTCGCTCACCTGTTCGCGGAACCAGTCTGCATCATATTTACAGTAGGTTCCAGCCCAAACAACATGAATCCCCATTTCTCGCGCCAGAATCTTGGTAATGGCGGCGGCGTGGGTGTTGTCACCAAAAACCACAGCTTTTTTGCCAGTCAAGTTTTGACAGTCAATCGAACGGGAGAACCAAGCAGCCTGAGAGACATGGAGGGTTTGCTCATTGATGAAGTTTTCGTAGTCAACTTCTGCACCTTGAGCGTTAATTACCTGCTGAATCTTGCGAATACAACGGGCAGTTTCCACTACCCCCATTGGAGTAATGTCTATATAAGGTGTGCCAAATTGTTCTTCCAGGTAACGGGCTGTAGTCAAACCGAGTTCGCGGTAAGGCACCAAGTTAAACCAGGCTTGGGACATCTTTTTCAAGTCATTTACCGAAGCACCTTCAGGAATTAAGGTATTTACCTCAATTCCCAAGTCAGCCATCAGCCGTTTCAGTTCGGTGCAGTCGTGATTGTTGTGGAAACCCAGGGTGGTAGTACCGATAATATTAACCGAGGGCTTCGCAGTTTTGCCCTCAGCCAATTCGCCCCGCTTCCGGGCTTTTTCAATGTAGTATTGGACGATTTGATCCAAAGTGCGATCGGCGGCTTGCAATTCGTTGTAGCGGTAGTGGTTCACATCCGCCAGCATTACATCTCCTTTCGCTTCCAACTGCGCCCGTTCCACAAAGTTGTGTAAATCCTCTTGCAAAATGCTAGAGGTGCAGGTGGGAGTTAACACAATCAAATCTGGGTGTACCTCGGCATCCTTGCGGACGATGTTATCTACTACCTTCTCTTGGGAGCCGCGTGCCAAAACGTTGCGATCGACAACACTGGTTGTCACCGGAGTAAAATCTCTCTCCCGCGATAGCATGGAGCGCATGACGTTAAAGTAGTCATCGCCAATGGGAGCGTGCATAATCGCATGAACATTTTTAAAAGAACTAGCGATTCGCAGAGTGCCGATGTGGGCTGGTCCAGCATACATCCAGTAAGCCAATTTCATGTTTGTGTCTCCCTTTTAAACTCAAATAACTAAGTAAGTGGGCGTAAAAAATATAAGATAGAGCTTACCACCAACCCCTTCGGTGCGTAGTTTACCACCGTAGGCATCGCCCAGCGTGTCGTTGGCAGGGAAAGGGGAGTAGGATTAAAGCCAAGGAGAGATGTTTGGAGAGAGGTCTTACATTTAATTCAGCCGATCTACTTATAAGTCTTTAATTATTAAATCGTTTCTGATTTTCTCAAACATACTGGCTGAAAAAAAATAAGGTTTGTTGCGGGTTTTAGGAGAGACGATATAGCTGAAATATAGTTACTGCTTGGGATGCAGCTATCAATTTAAACAACATTGCTGGTGATTTTGTAAAAAAATCTTAATGTTTCGGGAAATTAGACCTAACCCTCCCCTTAGAAAGGCTACGGTGTACACACAAATCTGAAATAGCTGATTAAGCAAGGTTTTACCCCACCCTAACCCTCCCCGATGCATTGGGGAGGGAACAAGATTTTCCGGTTTCCCCCCAAAACATCGGGGGGATTAAGGGGGGTGATTCTATTTATGTGTACACCGTAGCCTTTTAGGAGAGAGATCAGAAGTCCCTCATTCCCTAGTCGGTTGCGTTTTATCTAATTCGCTAAGATGTACACAAGCTCATTTTCACAACAATTATGGTGAAAACACCCTCCCACCTTTGGACAATTCCTCCTTTGGAAAATGGCGACAAACTCACCCGCTACGAATTTGAGCGTCGCTATAATGCCACCCCTAACCTGAAAAAAGCTGAATTAATCGAAGGGATTGTCTATATTATGCCAGCTGCTCTGCGTTTCCGAAGTCATGGTCAACCGCATGGTTGGATTTTGACATGCCTTGGTACTTACGAAGCTGCAACTCCTGGTGTAGCGTTGGGAATTGAACCTACCGTCCGCTTAGACTTAGATAACGAACCTCAACCCGATGTTGTTCTGTTGATTGTACCGGAAGCAGGAGGTCAAACGCGGCTGAGTGAAGATGATTATATTGAAGGTGCGCCAGAGTTAGTTGTGGAAATTGCTGCTAGTAGTGTGGCTATCGATCTTCATGGCAAAAAACAGGCTTATCGTCGCAACGGTGTCAAAGAATATATTGTTTGGCAAGTTTTAGACCAAAAATTGACTTGGTTTTCTCTTGAACAGGGTGAATATCTGGAATTAATACCTGACAATGAAGGCATTTTGCGAAGTCGCGTATTTCCAGGGTTGTGGTTAGCGGCGACGGAGTTATTAGAAGGTAATATGCAGAGTGTGTTGAAGGTTTTGCAAGCAGGTTTGCAGTCTGCTGAACATGGGGATTTTATCAAGAAATTAGGTAGCGATCGTTGAACAATTTCAAAAGTGGGAAAGTCTCTTAATCAATTATGTTTGCACGCCAAATTCTTCTGGATCTACACCCCAATTAACCCAGCGAATCGCTTCACGGGCTGAGTTGGTATTTGGTGGAATTCGTAAGGCATGAATAAACCCTGTACTGGGGCAAGTCATTTTTAATAAATAAATCGGCTCGATATCCACATTGTTATCAATTTTTAATAGTGTATATACTTGCCAATTATCTAATTCAATAGCTTGTAGCTCTTGGCAAATTCTAGCGTAACCAATACCCTGAATTAGTACTCGCCGTAGTTCGGCGTTTTCCTCTGATAAAAGCCATTTAGCTTGCCATTGCTGCGGGTGTATTTTACCGTATTTTTCCGGCAAGGTTACGCCGTGGTAGGAGTACAGGCTATATCCATCAATAAATTCAATGGCTGGTTTGCCTTCCGCGTGGAGGCGATTTTGATTGTCGAAGCGTAGGTGAAGAGGGCGATCACAGATAATTGTTACTTTTTCAAAAGCAAAAATCCAGCCACATTCTGTAATTAATGATTGATAGTCCTGGAATTTTTTGACATCATAATCAAAATTTAAAACCTGAAAATAGAAATCATGTATACTAGCCTCTGTTGTTTTTCTATTTGGTTGCCAGCATTGAAAATAAATGTTCTCTATGTAAGATTCTAAACGTTTTTTTAGAGAAACCCATAATTGCTGTCCAATACGATTTTTTACTTATTTCCAGAATTTATTTAGTAATTCTTCATTAATTTCGATAAGTAATTCGGGCATGAGATATCCATAGAATAGTCTATATCCATCATCCCAACCATTGCTATCTAGTTTCCAATAAAGACAATCGTATGTTGTAATATCTACTATTTCCTGAAATATTGGCGATTTTATTAACTCATTATAAAAATTTATTTGCTTTCCTATGATTCTTGGTACAGGCTGATGAAATTGTTGTTGATTTTTTATTCTAATTCTAAATGATTTATTTAATTTAATAATATTTGAAAAATCAAATTTTCGTCTTAATTGGTCAATTTTATCCAGAAATATCTCACTGAAAGCAGCATACGGACTATCGCAAAAAATAATATCAGGTTCTTCAAAGCCAAAAGCAGCATAGGCAACTTTTACAGCTTTCGCCGCCTTCTCTCTATCAATTCGCTCAGTTGAAAGCGCGATCGCTCGCCACTTTTCCCGATAAACTGGAATCAAAGCCTCTTGCTCAGGCGTTAACTTTTCAATCAGCGACATATCGCCAACCTTCAGGCTCGTATTCCCGTTGAATTTTCACCATCCAGTCACCTTGAGGAATAGAAATAGCTTTATGCTCTTCATGAGCTAGCAATGCCGACTCGGAAAACACACGTAAATAAAGTGTGCTATCTTTCTCGTATAATTCGGCGTTTCCCTCAGTAATGCGATGCTTATGCCCCGTAACTTCGCCTTCTGCCAAAGTTAAGTGAGGTATTTTTTGTCCTTCAACCTGCTGCACAGGTAGTAAGATAACATCACCCTGACGAATTGGTTTCATGGTTTTGCTTTCCTGACATGGGTACAAATCCCACTTCGCTTTTGCTCTCAAGTTTGATTTAATTTTGGCACAAGCTCTATTAAATGGGCATTGGGCATAGGGGATTGGGCGTTGTCAAGAGGACAAGGAGAAAGACTTGTTACAAGTACTCACGTCAAGTCACCTTGTCCCCTTGTCTCCCTGTTCCTTGCTTTCTCATCTTCCATGCCCCATGCCCAATACCCAATACCCAATTGGAATATTTTGAAAACTGTAGTCGCCAATTATGCGTTAGATAAGTTAAAGATTGAAATAGCTGGAAATTCAGACCCAGCGTACCCTCATTTATCCTCTGGGACAGACTGGGCATTAAGTTCAGCGGATTTTCTCCCAAGCAGGCAGTTTATGTGAGGATTAAATCACCGCCCTAAGCGTGACCATTTATCTTGACAATTTGCAAAAGTTACCTCAATTTGACTGTTTAGCTTAGTAGCTCTTCTTTTTATTGAAATTTCCATGTCAACTCTCGTCATCGTCGAATCTCCAACCAAAGCTCGTACCATTCGCAACTACCTGCCAGCAGGCTATCGGGTGGAGGCGTCTATGGGTCATGTGCGTGACCTACCCCAGTCGGCTAGTGAAATTCCCGCTGCCGTCAAAGGGGAATCATGGGCGCAGCTAGGGGTAAATGTGGACGCCGACTTTGAACCGGTATATGTTGTCCCGAAAGACAAAAAGAAAATTGTTACCCAACTCAAAGATGCCCTCAAGGATGTAGATGAACTGATTCTGGCAACGGACGAAGACCGGGAAGGTGAAAGCATTAGTTGGCATTTATACCAATTGCTGAAGCCGAAAGTTCCGACTAAGCGGATGGTGTTTCACGAAATTACCCAAGAGGCGATTAAAAAAGCGTTGAAAAACTGCCGCAATATTGATGAGCAGTTGGTTCGCGCCCAAGAAACCCGGCGGATTTTAGATCGGCTTGTCGGCTATACCCTGTCTCCCCTGTTATGGAAAAAAATCGCCTGGGGATTATCTGCTGGGCGGGTGCAATCTGTAGCCGTGCGACTTTTAGTCACTAGGGAACGCCAACGCCGCGCTTTCCATGAGGGTACGTACTGGGATTTGAAAGCTAGTTTGTCAAAGGAAAAAACCCCCTTTAGTTCCCAGTTGGTGACACTGGGAGGAACAAAAATCGCTAACGGCAGCGATTTTGACGCAACGACCGGACAAATTACCGCAGGTCGCAATGTCTTGTTGCTCAACGAAGAACAAGCGGTAGCACTCAAGGAACGCCTAACTGGGAAAACCTGGAATGTTAACGACATTGAGGAACGCCCTGTGACGCGTAAACCGTCGCCACCGTTCACCACCTCGACGTTGCAGCAAGAATCTAACCGGAAACTGCGCCTCTCAGCTCGTGACACAATGCGGGTTGCCCAGAATTTGTACGAGCAAGGGTATATTACCTATATGCGGACAGATTCGGTACATTTGTCAGATCAAGCGATCGCAGCTGCTCGCAGTTGTGTAGAAAAGCTTTACGGTCAACAATACCTCAGTCCTCAACCCCGGCAATACACCACTAAATCCAAAGGCGCACAAGAGGCGCACGAAGCAATTCGTCCAGCGGGTAGCACCTTCCGCACCCCCCAAGAAACTGCTTTGGGCGGTCGGGAACTTGCCGTTTACGATTTGATTTGGAAGCGGACTGTTGCTTGTCAAATGGCTGATTCTCGCCAAACTCAAATTACCGTGCAATTACAAGTCGAGGATGCTGGATTCCGTTCTTCTGGCAAACGGATTGAATTTCCTGGATACTTACGTGCCTACGTCGAAGGCTCAGACGACCCGGAAGCAGCACTGGAAGACCAGGAAGTAATTTTGCCGAATCTGAAAGTGGGAGATCGTCCAAATTGTACAGAGCTAGAAGCCGTTGGGCACGAAACTCAACCGCCAGCTAGATACACCGAAGCTTCTTTGGTGAAAACCTTAGAAAGCGAAGGTATTGGTCGTCCCAGTACCTACGCCAGCATTATTGGCACAATCATCGATAAGGGTTATGCCCATTTGGTGACTAATGCTCTCATTCCCACCTTCACCGCTTTTGCCGTCACCGACTTGCTGGAAAAACATTTCCCAGACATTGTTGATCCTAGTTTCACCTCGAAAATGGAGCAAACCCTCGATGACATTGCCACAGGTGAAGCGAAATGGCTGCCCTATTTGCAACAATTTTATCTGGGAGAAAAAGGGCTAGAAACCCTGGTAAAAGAACGGGAAAGTCAGATTGATGCCACCAAAGCGAGGACTGTAGAACTTGAAAATTTAGATGCCAAAGTCCGCATTGGGAAATATGGCCCTTATATTGAAGTCGAAAATGGTGAAGGAGTTATCACCGCTTCAATTCCCAAAGACCTGACACCAGCTGACCTCGACCCCAAACAGGTAGAAGTATTGCTGCGGCAAAAAATCACAGGCCCTGACCAGGTAGGTCGCCATCCCGAAACTGGCGAACCAATTTATGTAAAAATTGGTGCTTACGGGCCTTATGTCCAATTGGGTGACAAAACCGACGAAAACCCCAAACCGAAACAAGCCTCCCTACTCAAAGGTGTCACCCCAGAAACCGTTACCCTGGAGATGGCTGTTGGTCTGTTGGCACTACCCCGGACATTAGGAGTTCATCCAGTTACTGGCGGCAAAATTCAAGCAAGTTTAGGACGCTTTGGCCCTTATGTGGTTCATGACCAGGGTAAGGAGGGGAAAGACTACCGCTCCCTAAAAGCTGCTGATAATGTATTGGCAATTAGCCTAGAACGTGCATTGGAACTGTTATCCGAACCAAAAAAAGGGCGCAGTTCTACCAACAGCAAGTCCAAAGCAGCCTTACGCGAATTGGGTACGCATCCAGAGGACGGAGAAACAATTAACATCTACGATGGCCCCTATGGCCCTTACATCAAGCATGGCAAAACTAATGTAAGTATCCCAGAAGGTCAAACGGTAGAAGATGTAACTCTGGCGACAGCGCTGAACTTGTTGGCAGCTAAGGCATCGACTGGGAAATCGACTCGCAAAACGAGTAAATCAACGACTTCCAAATCTAAGTCAACAGCTAAATCCTCAACGACCGCAGCAAAGAAAAAGGGCACAGAAAGCTAGTGGCAAGTCAAACAATTTTGGATTTTAGATTTACGCTAGCGGTAGCGTTAGCAACTGTCCGTAGCGTCTTTGAGATTTATTTCGCCGATAACGGGCAAGGCATGAATCTCAAAACTCTCTAAATCTAAAATCTAAAATTCGTACTCAATAGTCTATCTAAAGTCCGATTTTTAACTCTTGACCCTTGATATCCATCCTTGATAGGATACAGTTCTGTAGATTCAAATGTGATACTCTAAAAAGTAAGGGAAAACACAACGCTAAATTTTAGAAGTGGCTTATATCCCAAATACGGGATTGTGTATCAGCCGGAGTGGAAGCAGAAGTGCGAAAGTATGTTATTTTCTGCGTACCTGTTAATCAAAAATTGAGGTAGTATCTCAGGAGCGGTCAGTTCATGGACTATATAGAAAAGGTGCTGGAAAAGCTTAAGGAATTAGCTCGTAGGCTAATTGAAAGCCTATTAGGGCCAGAGGCTGAACCGGAACCGGAACTGATTCCGATTCCTGTGAACGATCGCTCGCGCCGTCGCCACTAACCCCAAAGTGGCAAATTCGACGTTGCAACCCTTAAGTATTCTGGCACTGCATGGGCCAAACTTAAATTTACTAGGACAGCGAGAACCAGGAATTTATGGTTCGTTGACACTAGCTGAAATTAACCGCCTGTTAGAAGCAGAAGCATTCAAATTACAGGCGAAAGTTTTTCCTTTGCAGTCAAATCATGAAGGAATTTTGGTAGATAGTATTCATGGCGCGTTAGGGCAACATCAGGGAATTCTGATTAATGCAGGAGCGTACACCCACACAAGTGTGGCCTTGCGAGATGCGATCGCTGCTGTTAATTTGCCCACAGTGGAAGTACATCTGAGTAACATTTACCGCCGGGAAGAATTTCGCCATCATTCGTATATCGCCCCAGTTGCGATCGGGCAAATAAGTGGTTTTGGCGTTCAAAGTTACTTATTGGGCTTACAAGCTTTGATAGATCATTTAAGAGTTAGGAGTTAGAAGTTAGGAATTGGTAGTTGGTAGTAAAGTTAGGAATTAGTAATATTTCATTAACTCCTCACTTTTAACTACATAATTTATGCGTTACTCTCCTATAAGTCGGTTTAAAGGAACTTTACTCGGAGCATTGCTGGGGGGAAGTTTAGCTTGTGGTGGTAAAGTACAGTTTGAGAGTTACCTAGATTTAGGCAGAATGGCGGTTCTGGGTATCCAGAGTTTAATTGCCTTGGGTAGATTAGATTTAGATGATTGGATAGAGCGTCAGCAAGAAGAATCTGCTCATTCAGCCGCAACTGATGACATCTCGATAAAAATAATTATTGCCACATTACCAGTAGCACTTTTTTTTCACGAAAATCCAATTAAGCTCCGACAAAACTTGCTGCGTGTGCTGAAAATCTGGGAGGATGATCCAGTAGTCAGGGATGGAACACTAGCAGTAGGGTATGCGATCGCTCTTGCCCTAAATGAAAAACTTGACCCTCTAACTCTTATCCCCCAAACAATTTCTTTTATCGGAGAAACACCGACATCAATACCAAAAAAATTATTAAGAATCCAGAATTTATTAGAGCAAGGGGCTGGATTATCAACGGCACAAGCTGAGTTTGCTAAGGAAGAAAAGCTCAGTAACATTATTGCTATGGCATTCTACTGCTTTTTAAGTACCTTAGAAGACTTTCGCCTGACAGTTTTGCAGGCTACTCACAATGACAATTCTCAAGTGCAAGATGCTACGTTTCTAAGCTCACAGGCTACAGGTGCAATTACTGGTGCTTTGTCGGGAGCGTATAACGGGACAGGCGGAATTCCCGTAAATTGGCAAGTTCTGCTCTTGCAGAGCAATTCTCCAGTATGGGGACTAACTAGCTTTTCCCAAATGTTAGAATTGACCGATGCATTTGTGGGAGTGTGGTCAGGAGTGTATAATCTTACCTTAAACCCAAAAGAGTTAACAGAAGAGGAATGTGAGTTAGCTCCGCTTTCAGTTTACGCAGCTCCTCGCGTTATTCGGTCGCGTTAATCTCAAATTAACCAGATAAGGGATTAAAGGTAGGCAAACTTCCGCCAAAGTGTATTAGTCTCATATACTAGAATTTTTGCAGTAAACCCTTGGACTGATTCTGTAGCTAGCTATTGTGGCAAATCAACCGACTTGCAGCCGCCGCAGATCAAACTTTCCTGATGATTGTCTTTTTTGAACTATCAAAGTTGGCAATTGCAGGCAGAGATAATGAAAATGCATCAATTTTTGCAGTTCTTGAACCAGCAATTGACTCACTGGCGGCGACAGTACAAAACACTACGCCGTAAGGGAAAGTTAATGAGAAGTCCCAAAGGTAAAACCCATAGAAGGGAACTTCTAAGGACTATGCTCAAGAATGTATTCCTGTTTTTATCAAAAACCAATGAGAAAAGCGAACGCCGAAAACAAGAAAGAGCGCTAAGGTCAAAGGCAAAATCGGTCAAAATTAAGAGTAGTATTTATGCAGTTGCTTTGGATTGGGCATATAAACAGCGTTACTCGGTGATTTTGGCGATCGCTGTAGTGTCCCTCACAGGTATTATTGGGCATAAATTATACAATCAGACTCAAATCCAAATAGGACATCCCGCACCCCAAACGATTACAGCGCCTTACACAGCTAGCATCGAAGATCATAAAAAAACCGAAGCCGAGCGCAAAGCTGTCAGTAAAAGATCCTTACAGGTGTTAATGCTTGATGCGCGAATCAACGAAACAATCAACGAAAATTTGCAACAACTTCTAGATGATGGCAACGAAATTCGTGCTGTTGCTGGAGCTTTTCCTTTTTTTGATCCTGTAGTTTTATCCATCTCTACCCAACGTTACCTCCGCTCTTGTTCTGAGTTGGAATGGCAAGCATTGCTATCGGCTGTAGAAAATACTAAAAATCAGCAGCAGAAGAGAATCGGACAAACCACCCCAGCTGCACCCAATCAAAAACGCCAGCCGCGCATCACATCCAAATCTGATACTCAGAATCTAGAGAAGACACAGCCAGTAGATTTTTCTCAAAACACTGATTTTACTCAAGCTGTAGCAGAACTAGAATCTTACCGCCTCACAACTTCTGAGAAAAGCTTGTCCTTAGTGATTGCCGAAATTTCCCAAACACGTCAAAGATACATCCAAGCCACTGCCAAACTTTTAAAGTTAGAGACTGTTAGCCCCGAAGCAGTATATGAAGAATCTCTACTTTTAGATTTATCAGATGTGGAATGGGAAAAAACCCAAATGGGAATCCATGAAATTATAGAGCGGATTCTTACCCAAGGCATCCCACAAGGACTGCCAAAAAATATCTTGCAAGATGCGGTGAGTTTACAATTACAGACCTTTGTACCAAAATCCGCTGAAACTTTGGCAAAAAATCTGTTGTTAGCTGTACTCAAGCCGAATCTGCAAAAAGATGAAGAACAAACCAGACAAAATGCTCAAAAGGCGGCGGCTGGTGTGCCACCCGTGATGGTGAAGATACGGCATGGTGAGGTAATTGTCAAAAAAGGAGCGCAGATTACTGCATGGAACTTTGAGGTGCTGGAGCATTATCGCCTGATTCGCCGGGAGGTTAAGTGGCAGGAATTGGTGAAGTTAGGAGGCGTGATTGCGATCGCTATTGGCATTTTTGTCTGGGTAGAACGCCATATTGATTACGAATTGCGACAACGCGATCGCCTGTTGGTGTTACTGCTAACTCTAAGTGTGCCAGGAGTAATCGTCATCGGATTGCCCTATACTACCTGGAGCGCCCTTGGTTTATTGTTGGGAAGCTTTTACGGCCCCACTTTGGGGTTGACAGTTGTCGGGCTGCTGTGGCCGATATTAGGCATTAGCTTGGATATGAGCAAGGCTGCGCTTTTAGCTGGTGTGGGGGGAGGAATATTAGGTAGTTACATTGCCCAACGATTGCGATCGCGTGAAGAGTTAGCATTATTAGGCGTTGCGATCGCCTTAACTCAAGGCGGCATTTACCTTCTTGTTAAAATTTTAATTGGTCAAATATTTGGTTCAACCTGGTATATTGTCTTCCAAGAAGCGGGATTATTTGCTTTATCCGGTTTAGGCTGGAGTATTGTAGCTTTAGGTTTGAGTCCTTATCTAGAAAAAGTGTTTGATTTAGTTACCCCAATTCGCCTAGCAGAATTGGCAAACCCTAACCGCCCTTTATTAAAACGACTTGCTACTGAAACTCCCGGAACTTTTCAACATACCTTACTTGTGGCTACTCTTGCTGAAGCTGCTGCTAAAGAATTAGGATGCAATGTTGAACTAGTAAGGGCTGGAACATTATATCACGATATTGGCAAAATGCACGACCCTCTCGGCTTTATTGAAAATCAAATGGGAGGGCCGAATAAACACGATACTGAGATTAAAGATCCTTGGAAGAGTGCAGAAATTATCAAAAAGCACGTAACGGAAGGGTTGGTAATGGCGCGTAAACACCTTTTACCTACGGCAATTCAAGCTTTTATTCCAGAGCATCAGGGAACGATGCTGATTGCTTATTTCCATCACCAAGCCCAGCAAATGGCTCAGTCAGATCCAAGTTTAACTGTAGACGACGCAGATTTTCGCTACGATGGGCCAATTCCCCAGTCACGGGAAACCGGAATTGTAATGTTAGCAGATTCTTGTGAAGCGGCGCTGCGATCGCTGCAAGCATCGGCTAAATCTGCGGGAGAGAAGCGATCGCTCAAAGATGTCTCCAGCGAACAAGCTTTAGCAATGCTGAATAATATTCTACGTGCCAAATGGCAAGACAATCAACTTGTAGATTCAGGACTAAAACGGGAAGAGATGTCACAAATTGCCCAGATATTTGTGGATGTTTGGCAGCAATTTCATCACAAACGGATTGCTTATCCGAAGTTGAGGGCTAGTAGTGCTGTGCGGAATTTGTAATGTGATCTTTACTACGGGCTACGCCTACGCATATCTGCTAATAAGATTAATTAACCTGAGTTCGGGATAAGCTGAAACCCTCATAACACCGTTACTTGATTTTGGGATATATTAACGTGCTTGTGTCGTTTCAGCTAGTTAGAGGTAAATAAACCTCCTTAACCCGAACTGAGGTTAATTAATAGAATAGGAGGTTTTTTTGGGATGCGATCTAAATATGTGCTGAGTGTCCAAATAAACCAATACTGAGAATTCAGGCAGGGCAGATTAATAAAAATCAATGTTATCCGAAATTTTTCTTAATCTGTCCAAAATATAGTACATATACGTACACATTAAGTATAATCCATTAGTATATATATTATAGAAGTTCTGTATATTTCATCGCCGTATAATAATCCATAGGGTGGGACTGATGACTTCATTACCGGATGCTAATAACCAAATAGAAAGAGCAGACATAGCCTTTTTTGACTCTAATTACAAAGAATTTGACTCTTTAATAGCTCAAGAATTAGCAGCTTTAATCCAAAAAGTATATGAGCAATTTGATGAAATAAATAAACCAAAACTGAGTGAGCCATTTGATGAAATAAATAAACCAAAACTTGGTGGGGATTACCACTTAATAAGTGAGCTAAAGGAAAATGGTCTTCCTTTCGGCTTCGTTGCGTCTAAAAACAGTAGCAATGATGTATTTGTCGTTTTTCGTGGCACAAAAACTTTTGCTGAGTGGTTTAAGGATGTAAATATTCCGCTTGTTTCTTATAGTGACGGTAGAAATCTACAAGGAAGTATATTGAGAGTCGTTGGAGAAAAAATACAGCTAATTCAGTCCCCAATTGAGATTCCAAAAGTTGGCGATTTTGGTCGTGTCACTGTAGGTTTTAGACAAATCTATATCAGTCTACGAGATGCAATGATTAATGCGCTTAAAGATTGTGCTCCGAACTCTCGGATTTTTGTGACAGGACACAGCCTTGGTAGTGCATTGGCAACACTAGCAATCCCGGATATCCTTGCAAATACCGACTTTAAGCCTGAAAAAGTTATCTTGTACACTTTTGCCAGTCCTCGATGTGGTGACAGGGAATTTGCGACTAAGTTTCAAGCTATGGGGGTAAGACATTGGCGGATTGCTAACACTGAAGATTTTGTAACTATGATTCCGTTTCCAACAGGAAATGTTTTCAAGGCAACAGCAAAGCTACCAAAAGATGAAGAAGAGAAGGCAATTGGAAGTGGAGAAGTGACTTCAAAAGATGGAAAACCAAAAAATCCCAATCCACTTTTTGGTTTCTTTAAGGCAATGTACAACAGAAGCGGAGAAATATTGAATGACCATAAAAGAAGAATGCCAGACTATGTGCATACTGGTACACCAGTTTGTTTTACGATTCATGCAGCCGCTTTAGAGCAGCACCACAATTTAGAAGAGATTTATATGCGCGGAATCTTGAGATTCACAAAATGAGAATAATTAGAGTCGCTTGTATTGTAAGATTCTATTTATCAGAAAAAAAATCAAGACATGGAGATGTTTTAGAGTGCAAATTGTTGCCACTATCACTGTTACATTTGTTGCATTTGTACATATTCTTATCTCGATAGTGGAAATGTTTTTTTGGAAAAATCCCGTTGTTTATCAGAGACTTGGTTTTACAGCCGACGTTGCAAGTCAAGTAGCTCCTATTGTCAAAAATGCAGGGTTATATAACGGCTTCATTGCTGCTGGCTTAATTTGGGGAGCATTCACTAAAAGCGATTTTCTATCAATTCGAGTCTTCTTTCTGGTATGTGTTGTGATTGCAGGCATATTTGGTGCGTTAACTCTAAAACGAACAACTCTTGTACTTCAGACACTTCCTGCATCCATTGCGCTGGTTTTTGTCTGTATAGCCGCTAATTCTATTCGCTAGGGCTAAATATATTTTTATAAAAGTGAGATGCTGCCCCAAAACTTCCTTAATCCTGGCTGATTCCACATCCCAGTTTTAGATGCGATCGCTTAATAGTCGCTGGAGTGAGTTAATTGGACCGACTACCTGAATTTTTAGCAATTTGATATAATAATTCTTCACTCCTAACTTTTAACTTTAATTGCTTGCACACCAGCCAAAATAAAATTAACTGCTGCTTGAGTATGCTGCTCAATCATTTCTGAACTTAGCAGTTGCAAATCGGGTCTAGTATGCTTAATGTTTTCGTAAGCGTTGAAGTATAAATTACAAACTCCAATAATATGCAGGGTGGTGAAAAATGGATCGATTTGACGGAAACAACCTTCCGCCATCCCCCGCTCTAAAATCTTGATGAGATAGCTAAAATTTTCTTGCCAATTCCCCTGCTTGAAATACTTTCCCTGATTTTGGTTTGCTTCTTGGAACCAAAGCATTCCCCTGTGTGGGTGAGCAGCTTCATAAGCGATCGCTTCTTTGACAAGTAGTTTCAAGGCTTCCTCTGGTGGGAACCGATCCAAATTTAGCTGCTCAAACCCTTCGTGCATTTCTACCGCCGGACGTTGCAAAACTGCTTGATATAGTCCTTCCTTGCTCTGGAAGTAGTAGTAAATCATCGCTGTAGTGACACCTGCACCTCTAGCGATCGCCCCTGTCCGCGCCCCTTGAAGTCCATTTCTGGCAAACTCCGCTTCCGCCGCATCGAGAATCTGCTTTTTCGTCGCTTCTGCATCGCGCACCTGACGCGGCTTTTTAGATGAAAATTTTGACTGCGTTGAACGACTCACATTGCTCCATCAGCATAACGAAAATATATTAACTAAAAACTTGGTTAGTAGTTGACATAGAAGATGAAATTTATTAAATTAATATCCACTAACTAAAAAATTAGTTAATTACATAACTTGTCCATACAGTAGCCGAAATTAGCCGAGCAAATGCCCGGTAGTATTATTTCGTCCATTGCAGACAAGACTTTAGTTATCCCAATTTACATTCAAAAGAGTGATGTAGAACAGGCGACACCAGCTTGTCTACAACTTTGAAGTTTCAAGATTGCGTTAGCAAAAGGTAACGCATCTAGCAACTTTTCAAAAAATTATCAAGATTTTGGAGGAAAAATGGAACCAATTTTACCTGGTGCGCCTTGGTTAATCGCGCACAAATTTATATTGGGAGTGAATAAACCAAATAAAATCACATTAAATGGACAGGATTATGTTATTTGGCAAAACCAAAAAGGCGAAGTGTTTGCCCTTGATAACATCTGTCCGCACATGCAAGCACCCTTATCAAACGGCTGGATTTGTCAAGATAGAGATACTATTACTTGCCCTTTTCATGCACTAGAATTTGATGGGCAAGGCAGACTACAGCAAGGAGATAAAAAAGACACTCAGCCAATTACCAAACCATTAGAGTTAATTATTAGCAATGACTGCATCTGGACTTATGCTGGATTTGAACCAAGATTGCCCATCCCAGATTTGCATCAGAAAATTGTCGATGAATACGAGTTCATTGGAGTAACTGGGGAAAAAAGTATTCAAGGTGAATTTTTGAGTAACCTAATGGTTAACTATGACTATAATCACCAAAATGGTACTCATAAAGAACTATTCAAAATTACATCTTGTAATGTAAGTCATTTTGAAGAAAAAGGATACTCTGCTACAGTCAAACAAGAACTGACAAGAGCTAGCAACACATTAGGAGAAATTATCAAAAATCCTATTTTGGGAATATTCCCGAAAACGCTTGCTAACACACTCGAATACGCTTTTCCTTCAACTACAGCTTTGTTGGCTGAAACCCCTATTGGTGATATTGCTCAAATTCATATTCTCTACCCGGAAACAGAAAAAATTACCAAGACGTTTATTTTGATGTATGCCAAAATCGTCAATCCTGTGATGAAATTTCTGTTTAAAAATTCAGTTTTACAAGCAGCAGCCACTGTTATTGAGCAAGATACAAGTGCTGTCGAAAGTTTATATCCTCGACAAAAACCAAAAATTAGATTGCCGAAGACATTATGTTCTACGCAGAAAAACTCTACCACAATTGGTAATTTTGATTTGCAAAGCCTAACTGCCCTTTACAATTAAACTGTAGCTAATTACTGCTGGAGGTACTCAAATATGCGGCAGCTAAAATCAGCCGAGGAAATGCCTGGTAGTTATGGCTTGCCCATCTTGGGGGAGACTTTAGAAATATTTCGGGATTTAGAACTGTATCTATGGCGACGATTCCAGCAGCATGGTTCAGTTTTTAAGACGAGCGTCATGGGATACAAACGTGCTTATTTAATTGGCCCTGATGCTAATCGGCTGGTGCTGGTAGAACAAGCTGAAAATATGTCGTCGCGGATCGGTTGGTATTTCTTAGAATCAACATTTGGCAACAATATTTTATTACAAGATGGGGAAGAACATCGCCTAACCCGTCGCTTGATGTATCCAGCATTTCACGGAAAAGCGATCGCTACATACTTCGATACCATTCAAAATATTGTGCAAGACTTCCTCAAAGATTGGGGAGAGCGAGGAACGATTCCCTTAAATTCTAGTTTCCGTCAGCTTACCCTAATGGTTGCGACTCGCCTGTTCTTGGGAAGTCAGAACAAGACCGAAGTTGAGCAAACCAGTCAGTGGTTTACACAACTGCTAGATAGCAGTATGGCGATATTGAAATGGAATGTCCCTTTTACTTTATATGGTCGCGGTCAAAATGCTAGGGGTAAGTTAGTGGCTTTCTTACGTGAAGCGATCGCCCAACGTATCAAACAGGGTAACTTGGAAGAATCAAAAGATGTTTTGGGATTGCTGTTAGCCGCTGTTGATGAAGACGGCAATAAATTGAGCGAAGCACAGGTAATCAATGAGGCACTATTATTACTATTTGCTGGACACGAGACGACAGCCTCTTTGCTGACTTGGGTAATCTTTGAATTAGGTAATCATCCAGAGTGGCGAGAACGACTGCGCCAAGAACAATTAGCAGTTGTGGGAAATAATCCCTTTAACCTGTCCCATCTCAAACAACTTCCACAGTTAACCAACGTCCTAAAAGAAGCAGAACGGCTCTATCCGCCAGTGTATGCCTATAATCGTGGCGTCCTCAAAGATATTGAGTATGGAGGTTATCGTATCCCTGCTGGTTGGTTTGTGACTATCTCGCCGATGCTGACTCACCGTTTACCAGAACTGTACACCGATCCCGATCGCTTCGACCCCGATCGCTTTGCACCACCTCACGAAGAAGATAAGAAACATCCTTTAGCATTAGTGGGTTTTGGTCATGGTTCGCACAGTTGTTTAGGTATGGAATTTGCCCAGATGGAAATGAAAATCGTGCTTTCCGCACTACTTCGCCATTACGACTGGACAGTAAAACCGGATTATTCTGCGATCGCTCCAGTTCGTCAACCTTCTAAAGTTAAAGATACTCTACAAGCATATATTGAACCTTTGGCGATCAAGCATCCTTTGAAAAGTCAAACATAAATCTTTGATGAAACAAATCGATTTTCTGCATCTAGCATGAAATCGTAGGTATTTAGAAAATCAGACTGCCACTTTTCAGGCTTTTGGCAAATTGCGAGTGGAAATCCTGCTAAATCAAACCATTGAATTTCATCTCCAATTTCTACTGGTACTACTCTCCAATTTTTACTTGGAGCTTTACTGAAATCTTTCAGCAAATTGACGTTAATTTGATTAGCAGGTTTGGGAGTTGGTAAATGTCGTTCAACACTGGAAAATGATTGTTCTACCCAGTTTTTTATATTAACTGCATTAAGATATTCATTTGGTTCCGATTCTCTTTCGCTAATGTAGTGATAGTAAGTTTGCGCTAGTTCTTCAGCTTGCTTACGAGTTGTTACATCTTCTACTTTAGCAAGCAAGTATGCAGCTACTGGGTCTAAAGTTCCCCATACAATAAGTTCTTTCATCCAGAAAACAATCCAAGGTAGCCCAATTTGTGACCAGTTTTCCAATGAGGATTCAACTAACTCGCCACGAAAAGCTTCATCCATTGCTAATGCAATAACACTCCCCAAACCCCAATTAAATCTATATCCAAAATTTTGACTAATGTATGAATGCCATTTTGAAATTTGAGTTAGGTTTGGTTTTTTCATTGCTTTATTGGGGTCAAGCCACCAGCATAATATTTCATTCCAAGAAATATTTCCTGATGGGTCACTGAGTCTAAATTTAGACAGACTGGTTAAATTGCTAACTATATCTTGAACATAGTTAAAGCGTTCTTCTGGTGTCCAAATAGCATAATCTCCACTCACAGATAATTGTTCTTTAAGTTTAGGATAGAGAGTTAAAAGCTCATTTCCAGCGCGTGGTGGTAGGCTGGTACGATACAAGCGCCGACGCTGTGAAACATCTTTATAAATTTCTGTTTTTAACGCTCTACCTCGCCTGATGAATAAATTTTCTAATCGTTCTTGTTCGCGGCTAGCGTAATGAGCAAAGCTTCGATGCCAAATTTTTTGCAGATGCTCCTCCAATTCATTAGGGCTTAAATCTTTAGCTACTAGCTGTTCAATTTCGACAATGGCAGACAATAAAATACTATCCAGCGAATCGAGAGTTTCAATAGCTGATAATTGTGCATCAGAAAGATTGTTATCAGGGTCAAGTGGTGCAGTTTTTTCCAGCCATATTAAAAAATTATCCTGTCTATTAGAACTAGAAATTAGCTGCCATTGTTCTTCCAAACGTAGCAGTAATTCTGCTAGAGGACTTAGAGGATTTGCATTTTGGTTAATTGCCTGTGTTTGATTTTCTAATTCTCCTATTAAAGATAAGTATCTTTTTCGTGCTTCTTTGTCACTCCAATCTGTCGATTGATTATTAAGTAATACTAAACTACGTCCTTCTGTCCCAAATCCAGGTCTTCCAGAACGTCCAACTAAATTACCAAATTCACGAATATTTAGTTCTCCCGTACCACGTCTTAAAGTTGGAATTAATACTGTTTCAAAAGGAAGATTAACCCCTTCGGAAAGAGTTGACGTTGCTAAAACTAAATGTACAATTTTTTCATCTATGACATCGATAAGTAATCGAGCCATCAAACCTGGCATTTTTCCATGATGTACTATGATTCCTTTCTCTAACAGCTGATACTCGCGGGATTTAGTACCGAAATAATCTTCACATGAACGTAAACACTTTTGCCAAACCTCAAGTTTTTCTGCCTCTATAGGTTCTTGAAAAAATGAAGGCATTTCTATTTGCGACCATGTTTTCAACAATTTCAGAAAGTCTTCTGCATAACCGCCAGGCTGCTGTGTGACTGAAATAAGAACAGCACGCCTTTGGCCTTTTTCATCTGGTGCAGCTAAGTGCATAGCTGCCCAGAAAAGATAAGGGCGTAACCTCTTCTCAGCTCCTTCATTTTTCCCTTTTGGCACAGGAGGATATGTCGGAAAAGGATTTGGAATAAAAGGTGTGTCAGCTTGACCACCTTCTTGAAATTCTAATTTTCTGCCGTCAAGTAAGTCATAGCGTATTTCAAATCTTCTTCCTGGTAAGCATTCAAGCCGCCCTATTAATTGACGTGTACTTCTGTAATTTGTCTTTGCTGGGCTAGCATCAGTTGAATTTTCTATCCAGCTTGCTAATGCGTTTTCTGTTTGTGATGCAACAGCGGATAGTGCAATAATTCGGCTATGATTTTGTTCTACATAAGTAAACAGTCTTGCCCCTAGTGATTCTAAGCGTAAGGATCTATTCTCAGCTTTTTGCAAAGAATCTTTATTACCATCAAATTGAACTGCATGGGCTTCATCAAGTACAATAAGCGATACTCTACGGATAAATAGAGATCCTAAAAATTTCATCAAAGCTTCTGCTTTTTCGTAAGTGCAAATTAAAACTGTTGGCTGTTCTGATGTCAGCCATACATCTGTTGGCCCCCAGTCAGTACCTCCATATAAACCTGTAACTATGACATTGTTATTAGTAGAACGCTTTAAAACACGAGATAAATTTGATTCAACTTCTGTGGCAAGCGCTCTACTTGGCACTAAGTAAATTACTAAAGGAGCCGAACTACTAAAATTGTTAGAATTTGTTGTTTCCAAGAACAAGCTTTGCAGAATTGCAATTTCAGCTATCGTTGTTTTTCCTGAACCTGTAGGGGTACAAAGAGCAAACGATTCTGCTCTTGCTAGTCGTTCGATTCCACAAACTTGAGAACGCCATGCTAAAGCTTTACACTTTTGATAACTTTGACGTAAATAACGTTCTAAGAAATTTCTACCATTTGGAGTAATCATCTGAGAAAGCAATTCTAGATGATGTCGTAGAGAAGTTTGTATATATACAGATGTAACTTCAGCGCACAATTTTCCTAAAAGCCAAGAATAAGTGTCGTGTCCATGAAGAAGCACCTTAGCAATATCAGAAAGCTTTTCAATAGCTCTTTCTAATCTTGGTTCATTTCCCCAGCGCATTTTTGCACATAAAATTCCTAAAGAACTAGCAGTTTCTTTAACAATCAACTTGTTAAATCTGTCAGCACCTGTATCAGCGTCATCCCAAAGAAGACTTGTTTCAGTTTGGAAATTTGATGATGTTACAGTTGCCCAATATTCTGTCAGTCGTTGCAATAAAGTAGGAAAATCAGCTTTTAGCAAAGAACGTAAAATTTCTGACTCTACTCCCTCACTTATATCTTCATTGAGTAAACCCGCAGCCCTAGCAGGATAACCAGCAAGTTCATATACAGCTGCTGCAAGTAAACGAATTGGTAAAATATCCGGGTTTAGTTGGGGATGAGATAGCCATTCAAATAACTCACCAGCCCGTAGCATTCCATTACGCCAGTTAGTGTCTCCAGTTTCTCGCTGGATAAATGCAGCCTCAATAAGGCGCATAGCATCATTTAATCTTTCACCTGCTTCATCTTCTCGCCACCCAGTTAATCCCTTTCCTCCTGCGCGAAGTCTGGTATGTTGGCTATAAAGTTTTGCAATTGCTGGCGTTAGTCTGTTGCCTGCAAGACTATTTTGTAGTTCTTTCGCTAAAGCAATGACTTCGTTACTTGGTTGAGTCATCTCATTTTGCAGAACTTCACCCTCTACTATGACATCAGAGTTGGCTTTTGCAATCTCTGCATCATCTGGTTGTTGAACTGTTTGGGTAGGAATATCTATTGAAAGTGTTGCAATTGCTGGCTGACTATAGACAGTTGTAACAAGATTTTCAACTTCATGAAGATGAATTTCAACTGCTTCAAGTCTTCTTCCTGCTGTATATTGTTCGTGTGGTTTTTCAGGAGATATCCAGGTTGGATTTTCGACAGGATGCTTACCACAAATATAACTAATTAAATCGTAGCGTTCATAATTTATATCAACTTTTTCTAGCCATAAAACTCTTAGAGAATCAACCCATTCAGATGAATAAAGATCATTGTAATCCCCAAAAATCTCAATTATTTGTGGGATATCAACAGGCTTTATATGTGGTTCACTTACCTTTTTGTGTGCTTCAGCTATCATTATTGTGTAATGATTAGTTGTGCATTTAGCTTCACAAAATAGAGAAGCAATAATTACTCCTTCGCTGTTGCGTAAAAAAGCAAGACAATCATCACCTGTACGTCCAGGTCGCTTTTTTGCAATCTCTTCAGTTTGATTTAGAAATTCTAAATGTTGAAACTCAACTAGATGAAATCGGAAAAGAAAAGCAGGAACTTCCCAATCATCCTGTCCAAAATGAGCAAAATTTTCGGCAATAATTCCTGAAAATATATCTCCAAAATAACTCTGACGGGATATAATATTAAGACGTTCAGGATAGCCATAGCTTGGATCGCTTTCTGAAAAATCCCCAAATGGAAAAAGAGAATTTCCTGCTAATTTCCGAAGGCGATATCGAGCATCTTCATGGGCTTTTTGAACAATTAATATTAATTCATTGAGAATTATATCTCGTTGGTTTTTATCTTCTTTGAGCAGACGATGTGTGTACCGCTTATCTTCAGATTCGCTAACTGAGTTAGATAACCAGTTTGATATTCCGTTAAACCTAGTGATTTTTTGTCTTTCTTTCATTTAACATACTCTCTAATATTAATCAGATTTACAATATAAGCTTTTAACCCAGATACTTTTAAAGGATATGTAAAATTTAATACCAAAAAACTGATGGCGTAGCAAAATGATGACATAAGTATTCAACGAGAGCCATAACGCTTTCTCTGTTTTAATTTTGAGCGAGGCAACTTCTGAAATTTAGAATAAATTTGCTAAGTCAACAGAATAATAAGAGGGTGTGATTGAATACAGCATCCTGCTAGTATAAGCTGAGAGAAAAACATCAACTCTCATCTGCTATTATCAGACAGATAACAATGAAACAAATTTTTACATAACTGAAAATAGCTCTCTAGTAAGCATCGTAGTTATTTAGATGGTCAGCCTAGTATGTCAACCAAATGCTACGCTACAGTTAGCAAGATTGAGAGGCAACTATGACTGCCCTGATTCTGAACCTCAGCCCCACCATTGAACTAACAGATGAGCAGTTCTTCCAACTGTGTCAAAATAATCGAGATTTGCGACTTGAGCGCACGGCAGAGGGAGAATTAATTATCATGCCACCAACTGGATGGGGAATCGGAAATCGCAATAGTAAACTGACACAGCGCTTAGGTAATTGGGCTGACGCTGATGGCACAGGTTTGGCTTTTGATTCTTCTACAGGTTTCAAACTTCCTAATGGTGCAAATCCTTCTCCTGATGCATCCTGGGTGAGCCGAGAGCGATTAGAAGCCCTGAATCCAGACCCTGCAAGATTCCTACCAATGGCTCCAGATTTTGCGGTAGAATTGCGCTCTGCTTCAGACAGCTTAAAGACTGTGCAACAAAAAATGCAGGAGTATATTGACAACGGTGTACGTTTAGGCTGGCTGATTGATCCGCAGAACCAACAGGTGGAAATTTATCGCCCAGGACAGGATGTTGAGATTCTGCGATCGCCTACTAGCTTATCAGGAGAAGATGTATTACCAGGATTTGTGCTGAATTTAGCACAGATATTGAGTTAAGCGATCGCTGTTTCAAAATTCCAATTTTTGCGTGATTAAAAACGGTTTTTTTGTTACCACGACCAGTTGAAAGCTTTGGAGTGGTAGGATTTTTGGATGTTTGATAACATCTGCAAATTCCTCTCATTTCATGATTTGACGAAATTGCAACTATAATTTGATAAAATTTTACAGGTAAAAACAAAAAATTAATATTGACTTAATATTAAAAATACCGCCTGCAATAACCCGATAACAAAACCTAAAACACCACCTAAAGTCACAATTGCTTGCAATTCATTTTTCACAATTCCTTCAATGGCAGCTTCCAAATCAGCAGGTGAAGTTGATTTTACCCGGTCAACTATCACTTCATCTATCGATAAAATTGGAATTGCCTGCGCCACAATTGCTTCTAAATCTTTTTCCAAATATTTCTCTAAAATTAGAGCCAACTCTTGACTCATGACTTCTAAAGAAGTACTGACAACTGGTGAAGCACTAACACGATTCAGCAGCACTACAGCAATATTTTCCCAATCAACAGAATCAGTTAATCCTTGTAAAAAATCGCTGCCACTATTTTGCAGGTAATGGCGGACACTTTCACGGGTGGTTTTTCGGAGTTGGCGCACCGTACCCATTGGCAAGTTTTGTAATGATAAATTTTGCAGTAATTTCCGAATGCGATCGCGGATCTGCAAATCTTGAGTCAATTCCTGTAAACGACTATTAGCAGCCTCTTTTTCATCCAAGCAAAAAGTTCGTAGGCGTGTAAGAGTATTACGTAAGCCAAACAAATTTGCTACTACCCAATAAGTCCCACTGGTTTTTTCGCGGAAGCCTTCATCGATAATTTGAATGGTGCGATCGGTCAAAAAATCAACTATCGTTTGGCGTAAAATATCCGGCGGTAAAACTACTTGCAACAACCAATCAGCAAGCCGCGTAGATTGTTCTTCACTAAGTTGAAATTCCAGCAATATCTGGTCAAAAATTTGATTTATCTGCGCTTCTAAAAAATCTTCACGCCGCGCTAAAACCTTGAGCAATCGTGGCAAGGACTCCCCTAGTAAATCCCGCAAAATTCCCGCTACAATTTTGGCACTTTTCTCATTTTTATCTGTCTTGATTTGTTCAATTGCCAACCGCAACAACCAGAGAATTGCTGATTGCACGCGTTCTGTTTGCAACAAACGCCGTGCCAGATTTTGCAATTCTTGTGGTGTCAATAGTGACCCCATGATTGTATTAGAAATGTTCTTAGCTAGACGTTCTTGATTGCGGGGGATCAATCCAGGGGTGAAGGGTACTCTTCGTCCAGCGATATAAATTGCTCGGTAAGGACGGAACAACATTTTGATGGCTATATCATTTGTGAAATAGCCAATAATTCCACCCAGTACCGGGGGAGACACATAAAGCCAAAGATGAGACCAGTCCAAGGGAAGAATTTAAAAAGTTAGGAGGTTAGAGCTTAGAGTTAGGAGTTAGGAGTTAGGAGTTAGGAGTTAGGAATGATAAATTTTAAATGAGAATTTATCACTACTCATAATTCATAACTTTTAACTAATAACTCCTAACTTACTAAGCACTAGCACTCCCATCATACCGTTCGCAATGGGGTAGTGTGTGGCAACTGCAAAACCAACTTGATGAGCTAACTCTATTTGTTCTTTGCCGATGGGAAACCGATCTAAGCTGGGACTGATGTAAGCATATTCTTCTTTTAAGCCTAAATAACTGGCAACTGGCACTACAAAACTGTCCAGATACAACTGCTGAAAGGCGCGTAGCTGAGGATTAATCGGTCGATGAAAGTCTAAAATTGCGGCTTTAGCTCCCGGCTTCAAAACCCGGTATAGCTCTTGGAGACTGCGGGGAATATCTTTAACATTTCTTAAACCATAGCCCATTGTTGCAGCATCAAATTGGTTATCTTCAAAGGGTAAATTGAGGACATCAGCTTCAACCCAGCTAGGAGCTGGTTGGGGGTACTGCCAATGTGAGCGTTCTTGAGCTTTTTCTAGAAGGTTTTGGGAAAAATCCACTCCATACACCTGTCCTGTTGCTCCTATACGCCGTGCCAAACGTAAAGCTAGATCACCACTACCGCAACACAAATCTAATGCAGTATCTCCTGGTTTAGCTGCACTCCATTTTACTGTCATTTCCTTCCAGATTCGATGCTGTCCCAGACTCAACCAATCGTTTAACTGGTCATAAACTGGAGCAATACGGTTAAAAATGGATTGAATTTCGTTAGTCATTGGTCAATAAGTCATTGGTCATTAGTCATTCGTCATTTGCCAAGGATAAAGGACAAATGACTAATGACAACTACACAATACCTTAATGAGAGTGACTACTAGTCAGAGCGATCGCCACCAGTTGTGCTGATAAATTAATTAGCACCAATTCATCTTCTCGCAAAGTGCAAGGTTGTTTCCACTGTAGCGACAATACACCCAAAAGTTGATTACGGTAGCTAATTGGGATCACTAAATGTGCTTGCACACCAGTATTTTGGTAGTGAATCGCATCAACTAATTTAGTGTCTTTAAGTACATTTAAGGAAAGTTGCATTTCTCCCGTGGCGATCGCTTCCCTGGTTAGTGGGTCAAGAGATAGCCAATTTTCTATTGTACCTGTGTCGCTGTAAGTTCCTTGAGTTGCAACCAGAGTATTTCCATCTGTAAGTTGTAAAATACAGCCGTCTGCCCCAAAAGTTTCACTCACAGCTCTAGCAATGGGAGCGAGGGTTTCTTCTAAGCTAGAAGCGGCTTGAGTTACCTGTACCAAAACACTCAGCAGCGCCATTTGAGCATGAGCACGGCGTAATTCTTCTGTACGTTGCTTCAGCAAGTCGTAGGTTTCGGCTGCTCTTTGCACCACTGCCTTTAGTTCCCCTGGGTCCCAAGGCTTGGTGATATATTTGTAGACTTGTCCGGCATTAATTGCTTCTACCAAGTCTTCTATATCAGTAAATCCAGTGAGAATTATTCTTACTGTGTCGGGAAACTGAGGTACAGTCTTGCTGAGAAATTCAGTCCCTTTCATTTCTGGCATCCGTTGATCGGAGATAATCACCGCTACCTCCCCTTCTGTTGCCAAAACTTGTAGAGCATTCACCCCACTATCAGCTTTCAGAACATTAAAGTCGCGTCGAAATGTGCGATAAAGTAAATCGAGATTATCTGGCTCATCGTCAACTACCAGTATTTTCAGCTTTTTTGGTCGTTCGAGAGTCATAACTTGAGATTGGACTTTATCAATTTCGAGATTAGGTTTATCCATAAGATTTTCCTTTAAATATTTACTCTCTTGTTATATTCCATACCAAGTTTAGTTGAGAATAGCCGAAAATCGCCAAGGGTTTATACGGAGTTATTTTGCATATTTTAGAACGCTAATAGTGAGCGCTACAGAGGAAATTTATCTGCCCAAATATCTGAATTAAAAATGTTGCACTAGAAAAACTAACTAAATCAGCAAAACTATGGCAGTTTTGATCGTGGATGAGGTGTAGGTCTGGGTATAGATTAGAATAATACTTGCTCATGAGGTGTTAATTAACCTCTCAAGTTGAAGCTCGCACTCCGATTATGACTGATCTACCACCCAACACTCAGAATCCCGAAGACAATGCTAACAATGATGTAGCACAAGAGTTACTCCGAAAGCTGAGGCAAAAACAAGGCAACTGGGTGGAATGGGGAACCGCGATCGCCTCGTTGCTAAAAATCGGTTACAACCCCCAAGAAATTTTTGAGGCGACTGGATTTGAGCCGATTCAACAAAACCAGGTGGTTGTTGGTTCTCAAGTTTACAATTCTTTGGAAAAGTTTGGAGTATCGGCAGAAACGCAATCGCACTATACTACACGCGGCAGCGATGTTTTGTACGAGCTACGTTTACTTACTCAAGAAGAACGCGCCGCTGCCGCCGAACTAATCTTCGTCCACAATGTTGATGCTGATGAGGCACGGGATATAGCAAAAGCACTTAAAGAGTTCTCCTATTTCCGCACTTTACCAGAAGGGTTTTCTGCCCATCCTGGGGATGCTGTTGCTCACCAAGTTTGGAAACTGGCACGCCAAAATGCAGATTTACAACAGCGATCGCGCCTAATCGCCAAAGGTTTGCGTTTTGCTCATACGCCAGGTGCAAGGCAAAAAATCGAACAGTTACTAACTGATTTTACTACGGTTCCCCAGCGTCCAGCGCCAATCTTACCGTTTTACCGCCTGGAATTTGAAGAACAGTTACCCCGAATTTTGCCCGTAGTAGGCGAGTTGCCATTATCACGCCAAGACTTGCAAGCTGTGCCCATACTGACAGAAATCGAACCATTTCGGATGGTCAAGTTTTCTGGAGAACAAGCTTGGATACCCTTACCAGGTTGGCAAGTGCTATTGGCGGCAGAAGATCCAGTAGTAATTTTAGCGAATAGCGATCGCTTCCCCATCCAAACCCAAAGCCAAATAGGGCCAGTCGTAGTTGTCATAGATCGTGCCCAACGAGAATGGGATGCCTCCAGCTATTTTGTCGTTGAAAATGGTGGTGAATTAGATTTTCAATGGTTTGAAACTGAGCCAGAAATTCCTCTACTAGGACAAATTATTATCATTGTGCGTCCTAAGAAAATTCTGGATGAAGAATTAACTAAAGATTCATGGCAGATTGATGAATAAATTCAATTTTAGATGAGCTAACTGCGTAACACTCCCACACCTAAAAGTGTGGGAGTGTTGAAAATTAAACTAACTGGAGCAAAAATCTCAATACGGTTGAGTTAAGGAAAATCATAGGTTGGGTTGAACAACTAAACCCAACCTTTTTGGTGATTTGTTGGGTTTGCCTTGATACGATTACTAAATAAGCAAGTTACGCAATTTAAGCAAATATACCAGGCGATTAGAAATCGCGGCTACACAAACGAACGCGAGTGCGTCTCGCAGAGAAGCGGTAGCGAGTATTCTGCCAAGGGGAGACGCCAAGGGCGAACGAGCGTCACGAGCGTCGCGTGTTGATTCTGACTCCTGAATTCTGACTTCTGACTTCTTCTTCAATATGAGAGCAAAATTATTAAGAAATTAAGTGTTTTTTCTGTTATTTCAACTTTTCCTGTATTTTCATATCTTATCACCACAATTAACTATTGAGAAAAAAATCCCTATTTTTTTCAATTTAGTTTCATCACAAAAAAAAGGCAATAGATTTTCTGTTGACAGCAATGACTTAAACATTGTGTAACGTAACTATTACTCATTATGTAGCGGAACAAGGAATTTTCCAAAAATGTCTCTCACAAAACGTTGTTTGGCAGAATTGATCGGCACATTTTGGCTTGTTTTAGGTGGCTGTGGTAGTGCTGTTTTAGCCGCAGCCTACACAGCAGATGCTGCAAAAATCAGCGAGAATACTTCTTTTCCATTGGGTATTGGATTAGTAGGTGTATCTTTGGCATTCGGGCTTACTGTCCTCACAGGGGCTTATGCTTTTGGTCATATTTCTGGTGGTCATTTCAATCCAGCTGTTTCCTTTGGACTGTGGGCAGGTAAGCGCTTTCCGGGATCTGACTTACTACCTTATATCGCCTCTCAAGTAATCGGTGCAGTTGTTGGTGCGGGCATTATCTACCTGATTGCTAGCGGCAAAACTGGATTTACCCTGACTGGCTCCAATCCACTGGCTACCAACGGTTACGGTACTCATTCTCCAGGTGGTTACACACTCTTTGCTTGCTTCATTACTGAAGTTGTAATGACTTTCATGTTTCTGCTGATTATTCTGGGTGTGACTGATAGCCGTGTTCCTAAAGGATTTGCACCGCTGGCAATTGGTTTTGGACTCACTTTAATTCACCTGATTAGCATTCCTGTAACCAATACCTCGGTTAATCCTGCCCGTAGTACTGGAGTTGCTCTATTTGCAGGTGTACAACTGTTTTCACAAGTCTGGCTGTTCTGGATAGCTCCGATCTTTGGGGCTATTTTAGCAGGATGGTTGTATGTAGCGATCTTTAGTGAATCAACTGTGGATGAACGGCAAAGTATTAAAGAACTAGTCTAACTTTGTTAAAAATCCCCTAACTGAACAAATCAACCAAGCGTTATATCTTCAGTCAGGGGATTGACATAATATTTTTGATATAGCTTGTGTCCTAGAATAATTAGGGCAAGAACAGGGGAGTAATTTATTTAATAATTTGGGATTAAGAATTACCAAAGATTATTCATACTCTGTGGTTTGGGAATTAAATTCAATATCTATTTAAAATATATAATTTGATAATGTCCGACTCTAAATTTACTACTCCTGTTGTTCAAGAATTACTTGACTCAGAATTGTCTGAGCGATCGCCTATTCCTTCTTTACAGAAGAAAATTCTCGCAATCCGCAACAGTCTCCGCCCTGGACAGCAGCAAATGGCTGATTGGCAATCTGGGCCTTTGGCTATTTCAGCCGTTCCTGGTGCAGGCAAATCTACTGGGATGGCGGCGGCAGCAGCGATCGCAATCGCCCGTCAATATGAGCGTTCATCCTCCCGCCGTCAGTTGGTAGTCGTTACTTTTACTCGCTCCGCTGCTGCCAATATTAAAGCGAAGATTCGTAAATTTTTACGAGATGATTTATCTTTACCTCAGACAGGCTTTTTTGTCTATACCCTACATGGTCTAGCGTTGAACATTGCCAACCGTCATTCTGATTTGTCGGGTTTGCAGTTAGAAAATGTCATATTAATTACACCAACCCAAAGTCACCGCTTTATCAGAACTGCTGTAGAACAATGGATTACAAATAATCCAGATGTATATTTGCGGTTATTGGAAGGTCATCAATTTGATGGAGAAGAGACAGAAAGGTTGCGTCGTCAATCGGTGCTGCGAACAGAAGTATTACCGGAATTGGCTAATACAGTAATTCATGAAGCAAAAAGTTCTGGGATATCGCCAGAATTGTTGCGGGAGTGGAGTAAACAAACCACAGACGAATATGCAATTTTGAGCGTAGCAGCAGGATTGTACGAGCAATATCAAAACTTGATGCGATCGCGTGATTTTATAGATTACGACGATATGATTTTAGCCGCACTGCGCGTTTTAGAAAACGACAGTGCCCGCCACATTGAGCAAAACCAAATATTCGCCGTCTTTGAAGACGAAGCCCAAGATTCTAGCCCTCTTCAGACGCAGTTATTAGAAATTTTGGCGAGTAATCGGGAATATGAGGGGATGAATACAGACGGGATGAATCGCTTCTCTAAACACTCCCCACTCAATTTAGTCAGAGTTGGCGACCCTAACCAGGCGATTAACTCTACCTTTACTCCAGCCGATCCGATTTATTTCCGGCAATTTTGCGAAGAGTGCGATCGCATCGAACGATTGGCAACGATGGATCGAGCTGGTCGCAGTACTAGAATTATCATTGAAGCTGCTAACTTTACCCTCAAATGGATCAATAATCAGTGGTTAGCAACAACCAAAACCAACAACAAACAACAGACTCCTGACAACCGACAAGTACCGTTTCGCTTGCAGACAATTCATCCTGTGGAAGTTGGCGATCCGCAAGCTAACGCCAACCCCGCACCCGTAGGACAAGGATTAGAACTTTATACACCGCGTGACATTCATCACACCGTTGAATTGTTATCTCAAAGGGTGATTGAGTTATTGGGTGAAGACCCAACAAAAAATAGTGCAGCGATTTTAGTCCGAGAAAATCGTCAAGGACGATGGTTAGCAGAAGCTCTGACACCTCTGTGCAAAGAGCATAAAATTACACTTTACGATGTGGGAGAACGCGATCGCCGTTCCCATGTTCCTCAAGAAATTTTGGCATTATTGCAATTTTGTGATCGCCCTCACTCCCCCGATTACCTCAAAGCTGCCCTAGAAGCATTAGTACAGCGCCAATTAATTCCTACCCAAGACCTCAACGTCCTTGCTAGTCTTCCAGAAGAGTTTTTGTATCCTGGCCCCCTCGCAGCACCCCAGCCAGAAACAGTACAAAAAGCTGCCCGCTTGTGTCGCAGCTTACTCCGCGCTCGTTTAGAACTGCCTCTTTACCAGCTAATTTCCTTTCTCGCCTTGACTTTAAATTATGACCAAGCAGAATTGGCAACTGCTGATAAACTCGCAGAACGGGTAAACCAGCAGATAGCTGGCAATAGTTCGATGGGGGGAATGCTTTCAGCTTTAAGTGAAATAGTTAGTTCCGAACGCTTTGAACCAGTGGAAACCGAAGATTCGGAAGAACGTTATACCCGTCGCGGTCAGCTGACGATTATCACTATGCATAAAGCTAAAGGGCTAGATTGGGACTATGTGTTTCTTCCTTTTCTCCACGAAAACTTGATTCCTGGCAGATTTTGGGTTCCTCCCCAAAGCCAATTTTTAGGCGACTTTACCTTATCAGAAGTAGCACGCGCCCAAATTCGCGCGACTCTCCACGAAGAATCTGTCATACCGGATGTTAGTCAGGCATGGGAGGTGGCAAAAAATTTGAAAACATCTGAAGAGTATCGTTTACTCTATGTTGCCATGACACGAGCAAAGCTTCTGTTATGGATGTCTGCGGCGCAGAAAGCCCCCTTTACTTGGAGTAAACCGGACAATTTACAAGAACAAGCGCCTTGTCCGGTGTTTCCAGCATTAAAACGCCAATTTCCTGAATGTGTGATGAATTTAGGTGCAATGTCAAACAAACTATGATTGCAATTGCAATATTATCTGTTCAATTTTTAACAATCAATACATTACATATATATGAAATCAATCACCCAAACATCTACCATAATTAAAAGCACCTTCCAGTCACCCAGAGGAATTTTCTTGACGCTGGTGTTGACAAGCTTGCTATCTTGTGGATTTGGACTCATTGAAAACAATTCTGCTGGTGCTATTCCTTACCCAGACGGCACTCAAGTATCCCAATCCCAAGCAAACGAGTTACCGAAAGTGATCGCTAATAAGATTTTACGAAATGCGTCCAATAATTCCGGTCTACGTAAACGGGAATTACAGATTACCCAAGTCACATCGAAAACCTTTAGTAATCCCTGTGTGTTCAAATTTGGAGAAGTTTGTACTAGGGAATACAACCCCATTGAAGGCTGGGAAGTAGTTGTCAAAGTCCGCCAAGATTCGTGGACTTACCATGTAGATAAATCTGGAAAGCAAATAATTTTAGATCCCAAAGTGAGTACTTCACAAACATTGCCGAAGGCGATCGCAGATGCAATTTTGAGCGATGCCTCAAGCCGTTCTGGGGTGGGAATTACTGATTTAAAAATTACTCAAACTACACCAAAAACCTTTGGAAATCTTTGCCAATTCAACTTTGGCGAAGTCTGCACCCAGCAGTACGACCCCGTAGAAGGATGGGAAGTGATTGTCAAGGTTAAAGAGCAATCTTGGACTTACCATGTGAATAAATCCACTTCGCAAATAATTTTAGATCCCAAAGCCAACGCCACTGAAAAAAGTTAAATAAATCAATGACTTTGGCTTTTTCCCATATCCTGATTCCGTGCTTTGACCATCAAAGCACGGATATAGTCATTTTTACCATTGGTATAAGCTTCGCGATCGCTCCGAAAACTTGCCGCTAAGTCGCGTTTTAGAGCTTGGTAACGTTTCGCCTCTTCAGGATGCTTTCTCAAATAGTCGCAAAATAACTTACGCTCCCAAAATTCGCTGTCAATCTCGACTATGTGAACATGATGAGTACGTTGCTTTCCGTATGGTGGCATTCCTTTGACAAAAAACATTCGTCCAGGACGCGGGTCTTCATACCAATAAACGTATCCCAAAGATTTTAAAGCCAAAATAGCAGATTTTGCATCTACCAAGGAACGTACTCCCACCATGATGTCAATAACTGGTTTGGCTGACATTCCTGGTACTGCGGTACTACCAATATGTTCAATTTCTACAACTAAGTCATTGCCTAGTGCCTGCCAAATCCGCTCGGCTTCTTCTGTAAACAAAGTCGCCCAACGTGGGTCATATTCAACTATATTGACCTCATCCATAAGTGAAGCTAAGTTTATCTACAGCGATCGCCGTTGGCTAAATCCTTTATTTAATTGCAGTTATAGCAATTTTAATAGTATATAATAATGGATCGTGTCGAATCAAAGCTAGACCATGCCTAAACTAAAGACTCGTAAAGCCGCGGCAAAACGATTCCGTGCCACCGGTAGCGGTAAAATTGTCCGTCGCAAAGCGTTCAAAAGCCACCTTTTAGAACACAAATCTTCTGACAAAAAACGTGGTATGCGTAAGAGTGCGCTTGTACACGAACGCGATGAACTTAACGTGCGCTTGATGCTCCCATATTTGTAAGTATTTTAGGAAATAAGTTATGACTCGGGTAAAACGCGGTAATGTAGCTCGCAAACGCCGCAATAAAATTCTCAAACTAGCTAAAGGTTTTCGCGGTTCCCATTCAACTCTGTTTAGAACTGCCAACCAACAAGTGATGAAGGCACTACGGAGTGCCTACCGCGATCGCAAAAAGAAGAAGCGCGATTTTCGTCGCCTTTGGATCACCCGCATCAACGCTGCTTCCAGGCAACACGGCTTGAGTTACAGCCAGTTGATCGGTAACTTGAAAAAAGCTGATATCCAACTAAATCGCAAGATGTTGGCGCAATTGGCAGTCCTCGATCCAGCTAGTTTCGGCAAAGTTGCTGAATTGGCACTTCAAGCTAAAGGATAAAGGTGGTGAGGGATGTATAACAGATGTAACAGACGGCAAACAATTACTCGGTTACATCTGGTATTATCCGCCACTATCTTTTGGATTTTTTGCTTTTCTCTAGTGGGAACGGGATTAACTGCATCTGCTGCCGAAATGTCAGAAATTCAGCAGCGGGGCTATTTAAATGTTGCCGTTAAAGATAACTTGCGTCCCTTGGGATTTAAAGATGCCAACGGAAATTTGCAAGGCTTAGAAATTGACTTAGCCAAGCATTTGGCAGTTGACTTGGTTGGTAAAGCCGAAGCTGTAAAATTTCAACCTGTAGCGAATCGCGATCGCCTGTCTGTAATTTTAGACAAGAAAGTTGATTTTGCGATCGCTAGAGTCACAGCAACCGAGTCACGCGCCCGCATAGTTAGTTTCAGTGTTCCCTACTATTTGGATGGCACTGTATTAGTTACAAAAGATGCCTCTGTACAGCAGTTGAGCGATTTGTCAAAACAAAAGATTGCCGTACTCAACAACTCCAGTACCATTGCTCAAGTGCGGTACTATCTGCCAAACGCCGAGTTAGTAGGAGTAGATTCCTATAAAGAAGCGCGAGAGAGAATAGAAAATAATACCGCCGTAGCTTTTGCCGCAGATGCTAGTGTTCTCAGCGGTTGGGTGCAACAATATCCTCAATATCGGCTACTGCCAACAAAATTATCAACTGAACCCTTATGTGTAGTAATGCCCAAGGGATTGCAGTACGATGAGTTTAGACGAAATGTGAATCAAGCGATCGCTCGTTATTTAGAAAAAGGTTGGCTCCAGCAACGCTCTCAATATTGGGGTTTACCGTAAATTGGTCATTGGTCATTAGTCATTCGTCATTGGTCATTGGTCATTAACAAATAACCAAGGACAAATGATAAATGACAAATAACAAACTTTATAATATTTGTATTTGCAGTAATGGATAACAGTCTAGCCGTTGTTTATCTCTCAATTTTGGTGGTTATACTCACAATTGCAGCCGTGGGTGTTTTTCGCCAGATTTTCAAAACTCGCAAGGTTGAAGGCTCTTTTGCAAGATTGCGAAAGAAATTAGAGAAAGAAAAGGGTACGACTCAAGAATATTATGAGTTAGGCAGTATTTATTCAGAAAAAAAAATGTACTCTCAAGCGATCGCGCTACTTCAAAAAGCTCTCAAAGCTGCCGAAGAAGAGGGAGAAGAAGATATCGCCCCCATTTACAACGGACTCGGCTATATTTATTTTACCCAAGAGCAATATGACTTAGCAATTCGCCAGTACAAAGAAGCTCTCAAATCTAAACCAGACTACGTGACAGGATTCAATAATCTTGGTCACGCCTACGAGAAGAAAAAATTAACTACTCAGGCGTTACAAGCTTACGAAGAAGCACTCAAATTAGCTCCAAATAACTCTATTGCTAAACGTCGTGCTGAATCTTTACGTCGTTTGGTTTCTGCGTAAAATAATGTTCAGGTAATTAAGCATAATACCCGAAACCCCACCCCGTAATAGCTGTGCTTTAGCGGGGTGGGGTTATTTTATTATAATTAATTTCGCTTTAGCCTCTTAATTTATCGGTTTTCAATCTTAGGTTTGGAAATAGGTAACTATAAGTCTTTTGTAAAAATGTAAAAGATGATTAAGCGGCTAAAGCGTTTTTTATGGCTATCTATTGCGATCATTTCCGTCATTTCTATCTCAATCGGATTAATGGAAACATTGATGGCTCAACAGCCTTCGATTTCCCATCCTCTCACTTCGCTAACTGAGGTAGAAATTAGCACCGCTGTTTCGGTTATCCAAAGAGAAAAAACTTTGAGCGAAATGGCAGCTTTTACACTTATTGCCTTACAAGAACCAGATAAAGAAGAAGTTATAAATTTTACACCTGGTAAAGCTTTTGGGCGAAAAGTTTTTTTAGTAATCTATGAGCGATCGCAAAACAAAACTTTTGAAGGTATCGTTGATTTGAGAAGCAAAACCTTAAGTTCTTGGAAAGAAATACCGTCAGTTCAACCTGCGATCGTTAATTCAGAATATGAACTAGCAACTCAGGTAGTTAAAGCCGATTCCCGATGGCAAAGAGCGATGCAAAGGCGGGGAATTAACGATTTCGATCAAGTTAAAATCAGTTGGTGGGCACCAGGAATTCTCAGCGAACAGGAAGAAGCAACAGGTAATCGTCTTTGTCGCGGCTTATCTTACTACAAAGGCAAAGGCTGGAACTATTACGGTAGTCCGATTGAAGGAGTCTTAGCAACAGTCAATTTGAACACAGGTAAAGTTGCCAGTTTTATTGATAGAGAAAACGTCCCTTTCTCTAAAGAAAATTGGAATTATGATGTCAAGTCCTTGGGCAAATTACTGTCACCACTCAAAGCATTGAAAATCCTCCAACCTGATGGTAGAAGTTTCCAGATCAAAGACAATGAAATTAGCTGGCAAGGTTGGAAGTTTCGCTATTCAATGCATCCTCGTAATGGATTAATGCTGTATCAAGTGACGCATAATGACGGGGAAAATATTCGACCAGTTTTATACCGTGCTAGCCTCTCAGAAATGGTAGTACCTTATGGCGATCCTAAGCCTACTTGGTCATTTAGAAATGCCTTTGATGTTGGAGAATACAACTTAGGTTTACTAGCAAATACGATGGAATTAGGTAAAGAAATTCCCGAAAATGGCTTGTTGCTAAATGCTGTATTTGCTAATGAGCAGGGAGAACCTTATCAAATACCAGGGGTTATCGGTATCTACGAACGCGATAACGGAATGCTGTGGAAACACTATGAGTATAATACTCAGCGTAATGATGTCCGTCGCAGTCGAGAATTAGTGATGAAGATGACGGTAGCCATTGATAACTATGATTACAGCATCAATTGGATCTTTCACCAGGATGGGACTTTGGAAGTCCAAAATGAATTAACGGGTATCGTATTGACGCAGGGAACGGCTGCTCAAAAGCAATCTGATGATGATTCATCTGGTCGGTTAATTGCTAAGAATATCTTTGGAGTAAATCATCAGCACTTTTTCAACTATCGCCTAGATTTCGATGTCGATGGTCAGGCGAATTCTGTGATGGAAATGAATGTGAAAGCTTTGGCGATGGATGAGAAAAATCCTTTAGGAAATGCGATCGCACTTTCAGAAACCTCACTAGCCAAAGAAACTGCTGCGGTGCGTGATTTGGATATGAAAAGCAGTCGGGAGTGGATGATTGTTAATGCAGACAAAAAGAATGCTTTAGGAACTGCACCTGGATATATGCTGATGCCTGGAGGAAATTCTATATTTTTCCCTGTAGAAGGCTCGAAAATCCGCCAACGGGCAGAATTTGCGACTCATCACATCTGGGTAACAAAATATAAACCTACTGAACTTTATGCTGGGGGCGATTATCCCAACCAAACTCAACCTGGACAGGGTTTACCAAAATATATCTCAGACGATGAGTCCTTGCTGGGTGAAGATATCGTACTGTGGTACACAATGGGCGTAACTCATATTCCGCGATCGGAAGATTGGCCGGTAATGCCTGTTCACCAAGTTGGCTTTAAGCTAGTCCCTAGAGGATTCTTTAGCCGGAATCCAGCGATAAATTTACCAGAGTAAAATATTCGTTTTCTAAAGTTTCCTTGGTTCAGTTTTTTCGTAATCTCTAAACCTGTAATATTATGTCCGCTTGATTACTTATTAAACCCGAATCACCCTACCCCGCTAAAGCTACGCTTTGTCTCCCCCCCCCTTACCAAGGCTGGAGGTGGGTTGCAATGGCTGTGGAAATCATAACTAATTATGTGGATATGAGATAACTTGAATGCTGATAAGCTTATCGTAGGTCAAATACTGGCTAGTTTTCATTCATAGGATAGCTCATGAATTTTCCAGAAATTAATATTCCCGGTGATGGAACACTGCACGCTCGTTTAATTACTTCCTTGGGTGAAATTGTAGTTCGTTTGGAAGAAGAGCGAACCCCCAACACCGTCAAAAATTTTGTCGGTCTAGCAACTGGAACAATCGACTGGAAAGACCCTAAAACTGGTCAATCTGGTAAGGGAACTCCAGCTTACGATGGGGTTCGCTTTCACCGGGTCATCCCTGATTTTATGATTCAGTGTGGCGATCCTCTGAGTCGTTATCTAGATACAGCCAATCGATGGGGTACTGGTGGCCCAGGATATCAATTTGAGGATGAGTTTCATCCAGAATTGAGACACACTGGTGCAGGTATCCTGTCGATGGCTAATGCCGGACGCGGTACTAATGGTTCGCAATGGTTCATTACAGAAGCACCAACGCCTCACCTTGACAACAAACACAGTGTTTTTGGTGAAGTTGTCCAAGGTCTAGATATAGTCAACAAGATCGCTAATGTGCCTACGACTAGAGATCGTCCAAATCAAGAAGTGGTGTTACAAAAAGTAGAAATTTTTCGGCAGTAATTAACACCTCGGTTTGTAGTAAGTACTTTAGTGTTTAGAAAATAAGGACTAAAGTCCTTACTACGAACTCGCTTATACCAATTCTGTATGAAGATGCACAGAATATTAAACGAACCGCCAAGTACGCCATCGCGTAGCGTCTCGTTAGAGAAGAGCGCCAAGAATAGCGAGTTACTCATTTAGTGCAGCTTTCACATTAAATTTGGTATTACCCATCAAGATTTTGCAGTCCCATCGCAATCTTACTGTGTTTTTCAATTTGCCCCATCACTTGTTTTGCCCGTTGAATAACTACGGCTGGTAAACCCGCCAATCTTCCCGCTTCAATCCCATAAGACTTATCAGCACCTCCTGGTTGAACTTGGTGCAAAAAGATAATTTGGTCGGGTAATTCTTTCACTGTCACCTGATAGTTAGCCACATTCGGGATAATGCTAGCCAGTTCATTTAACTCGTGGTAATGAGTGGCAAAAATTGTCCGTGACCGAATATCCACTGCTATATATTCTGCCACCGCCCAAGCTATGGAAAGACCATCAAATGTTGCTGTCCCGCGACCAATTTCATCTAATAGTACCAACGACCTAGATGTAGCATGGTTGAGAATATTTGCGGTTTCATTCATCTCCACCATGAAGGTAGATTGACCAGTTGCTAAATCATCTACTGCACCGACACGGGTGAAAATGCGATCGCATATTCCCAATCTGGCAAATCTCGCAGGTACAAAACTACCAATTTGCGCCATTAACTGAATCAATCCCACCTGCCGCAAATAACAACTTTTGCCACTGGCATTTGGTCCAGTGAGAATAATTAAGTCAGGAGCGGCAGAGGAGAAACTCTTCTCCTTCTCCTCTGCGTCCTCTGCGCCTTGGCGGTTCGTTTCCTCTCTTCCCAATTGCGTCGAATTCGGCACAAAGAACCCCGCAGGTAAAGACTGTTCCACTACCGGATGACGACCATCAACAATGTTTATCTCCCTCCCTGGCAATATTTCGGGACGACAGTAACCTTGATGCACCGCCAACTCAGCCAAACCACACAACACATCCGCCGCCGCCACTGCACGAGATAAATTGCGAATTACTTCCGCCTCTTGCGCTACCTCTTCCCGCAACGCCGTAAAAATCTCATATTCCAACTGATTTAAATCATCTCGCGCCGTCAGAATCCGGGCTTCTCGTTCCTTTAAATCTGGAGTGATGTAACGTTCCTCATTAGTCAGAGTCTGCTTGCGGATATAATGAGCGGGTACTTGGTCAGCTTTGGTGCGGGAAATACTGATATAGTAACCAAAGGTTTTGTTAAATCCTACCTTCAGTGTCGAAATTGCTGTCTTAGCTCTTTCATCAACTTCCAAATTGGCAATCCATTGCTGGTCTGCTTCTACAGTCGCCTTTCTTTCATCCAACAGGGGATTTACACTAGGGCGAATTAATCCGCCTTCTTTAATTAGTATGGGTGGCGACTCTACAAGATGTGCGTGTAACTTTTGTGCCAATTCTTCCAACACACTTGGGACTTTCTGCAAAGCTTTGAGAAATGGAGAACGCGTCTCAACTACTAAGTTGGATAATTCCGGTAAACGTGAGAGGGAATCTGCCAAAGCTACTAAATCTCTAGCATTCGCTGTACCAGAACCCGCCCTTCCTGTAAGACGTTCCAAATCATAAATTTGCCTTAACAAATGCCGCAAATCTTGACGCAGGGGCGTATTTTCCATCAATTCTTGGATGGTATCTTGCCGCGCCCGAATACCTTTAATGTCAAGTAGCGGTTGCAACAACCACCGCCGCAAAGCCCGCCCACCCATCGCTGTACTAGTTTTATCTAACGCCCAAAGTAGGGAACCGTGAAAAGTGCCATCCCGGACGGTTTGGGTAATTTCCAAGTTACGGCGGGTTTGATTGTCAACAATTAAGTAATCGGTGACAGTGTAGCTGCGGAGTCTCTGGAGGGTGACAGGGTTTTCTTTTTGAGTATCTTCCAGGTATTCCAGAAGACCGCCGGCCGCACGAACGGCGAGGGGAAGATGATCGCAACCGAGTCCTTCGAGCGATCGCACTTTAAATTTCTGCAATAATCTAGGTCTAGCTTCACCTTGGGAAAAGGGAAGTTGCGATCGCAAACTATAACAAAATGATGGTGGCAAACACTGGGGGAGATGTGGCGAAGTTTCTCCCGGACGCAGCAAACTACCCAAATCGGGCGCATTTGTCGGAACTAACACCTCTGAAGGTTGCAAGCGCATTAATTCTTGGGTCAAATGTTCTAAATCACTACCTTGAGTGGTGAGAAATTCCCCCGTGGAGATGTCTGCATAGGCTAAACCCCAATGATTTGCGGCAATTACTACTGCTGCTAAGTAATTATTGCGACTGGATTTGAGCATTCCTTCTTCCAGCAAAGTGCCGGGTGTAAGAATGCGCGTTACTTCTCGCCGCACCAATCTCCCAGCAGCTTCAGAAGCATCTTCCACTTGGTCGCAAATTACTACTGCGTAGCCTTTTTCTACTAACATCGTCGCGTAGCGTTCCCAAGCGTGATGCGGAACACCAGACATCGCCACCCGTCCCTGTTCCCCAGCTTGCTTACTAGTGAGAACTAATTCCAATTCTTGCGCTAGTTTGACAGCATCTTGGAAATAGCATTCAAAGAAATCTCCTACCCGATACAGCAATACCGCGTGAGGATATTTATCCTTCGTCTCGACATAATGCAAGTACATTTGACTTAGCTTACTGCGATCCACCTGTAGATGGTCAGAAATAAAAGTACTCGCGTCGGGTTTGGTAGATGGAGTTTCAGAGTGAGAGGCGGTCATAGATGCTATCGAGTTACGCACGGAAATTCCACAAAATCCGATGATAACGTGATGTGAAAGTTGAATGGCGATCGCTCAAGGATATTTTACTTTTATGTGAAAAATGTTAATTTTGATACAATGCAAAATTCCCAACTTCTTCATGAAGTCGGGAATCTGAACAACTTAACTCAAACAAAATTATTTCATCTTCTAAATTTAGCAACCCCAAATTAAAGATGGTACATGACTGATACCAATTTGAAAAATGATTACGACAGATGGAAAACTGAAACATTTATCCAATGGATGTTTCACAATCCAAAATCTAAAATCCAAAATGGTATGAGGTTGCAAGTCAAAAAATATTACTCCTCTTCTTCCTCTTCTTCCTCTTCTTCCTCTTCTTCTCCGAACACTGCGTCTATAAGTTCTTGTGCGCGTTCGTCTGAAATATTTAAGGCTTCTTGAAGTTCAGAGATATAATCTTGTTCGTTTTCGGGTACTTCTTCGTCAATCCCTACTACTAAGATAGCTGTGATGTATGCAGCTTCGCGATAACCTCTATTGGGTAAGGATTAGATAGACTGGGCGATTAAATCTTCTGGTTCTTCTTCTTCAATCAAGCTGACGACTTTTTCGGTCAATTCTTCAAAGTCATCTTCAGAGTAATCTTCAAATAAGTCAACCCGACCGAGAAATTCACTCAAAGCATATTCTTCTGTGGAAGAAATACCTTCACCATCAGCCGCAGCGGAAAACAACCCAAGAATTGCGATCGCAACTTCTGGTTCTAGAGCAACTGAACTAACACTACGACCTTTGGGCAACTTGCGTTTAGACATAATTATCCTCTAAAAGTTACGTGATATTTCAGGAAGTAATACCTTATGGTGTATAGTTCTTCCTCGATTTATGATTCCCAAAAGAATGCAGAAATATACATTGGGATGAATCTTTTTTTCATAAAAAATACGCAGAGAGTATATTCATCTGGGTATAAAAACGGTTAAATTATCTTAAGCGATCAAGGTTTTTAGTACTTGTGTATGCTAAATAGCTTAAAGGGATACGGTGTACACATGGCAAATTGAACAACTGTTTACCACTCTCAAAACTGCTGGATTAAATCTCGAAGCTACACAATTAGGGTCGATTGCTGCCATCCAGGGACTAACTGTGTTGGCTTTGTCAGTACTTAAGATTGCTGTAATTTAGACCGTGGGTGGATAAGAGTTGTTAAATTGTATATTGGTATTGGCTGATTAATTTTGTATTTATTATTCCCAGCGATCGCTTCATCTGTTCAATGCGTATTTTTATACTAAAACTGGGTATTACAAATAAGTACTTTTGATCGAATAGGTTTTCAAAGATGATTTTAAGCTTTAGAAATACTAGTGCTGTGTGTGCCGTATTTTTATTAGTCAGTGTCAGCAGTTTTCACAAGTCAGCCATAGCCAATATAAATAACCAGTCCCAATTGATAGCACAGCAGAGTAAAACTCAGTCACACCCAGTTTTTAAATCTATTCTGCCTAAATTAAAGCAAAAAACTCAAATTCGGATTCTTTTACCAAAGTTCATTCCTGAGTCGGATGGGGAAAATCCAATTTACGCAACTATAGAAGCTGCTACGCAAAAAAAGTATGATATTTTACTGGGTTATAGTCCAGACTGTAATGGTGCTTCTGCCTGTCGTTTAGGCGTTGTTTCCGCTGAAGCCATAACCCGCAAAACACCGAGCCTGACGGGGAAACGTGTATCCTTAGCTAAGGGCATTACTGGCTATTTTGTAGATTTTACTTGTGGTGCTGGTTGCTCAGATGCTACCTTGACTTGGAGACAACAGGGTGTGCAATATGTTTTTGGATTAAAAGCAGGCGATCGCACTTCTTTAGTAAAAATGGCAAATTCTGCGATTAATCCCTAGCTCAGGTCATTTGATTGTACTTCCCAACGAAACAGCCGCGGCAATTGAGATACATCTATGGCGTAGTTAACAATCCACATCACCAATTCAAAAATCAATAAATATCGTACCCACTGCAACTCGCTTGTCGAATCCAAAAGTGTCAAACCCTCATACAACTGCCAAAAGCGGTAAGGGAGATATATATAAGGAACCATCACCCAGACGACATTTTGCAACTGCCTAAGCGTTACTCTTTCAGAGATGATTTGCAACCCTAAGACGATATAAATACCAAGCAAGCACAGCTAACACCGTGCGATCGCCCCACCATACACCCCACAATAGCATCACCACTAATGGCGGCACTACTGCTAGCAGTTGCACCGAGCCAAACCAGATTTTATACCAACCGGGAAATGGTAAAGGTAGAGTATAAGGCTTTGCGTTTTTCCATCCCCAGTTCACAACCAGAATGAAAAGTGTGGCAATAAGGAAAAAGAGGAGATTTTCTAGGAACAGATACAGGTTGATGTTTAAGGAAGTCACGTCGCTGCGCTCCGAATTCAAAATTCAAAATTCAAAATTCCCATAAATAAATTTAGTTGCTCTGTATCCTTTTGTTTGTCGCTCATGAGGGTATGATCAAGCTCTGATGTTTATGGCTTCAGTAAATCAATATACTTGTCTCTACAATAAAACATCTACTAAGGAGCTACAAAAAATATTTCAACTTTTGTTTGCTCTATTTTCTTGTACCAAATGAATAATCGATGGTATCAAAGAAATTACTATAATTAATCCAATAATCGGTAACAAATACTTATCTACCTGTTCAGGTGGCAGAGATTTTCCTAAGAAAAACCCTAATAGGGTAATGCCAAATGTCCAAAGAAAGCCACCAATTAAGTTGTAAGACATAAATGTGCGATAATGCATTGCACCAATCCCGGCCACAATGGGCGCGAAAGTCCGTACAATGGGTAAAAAGCGTGCTAAAACAATTGTTTTTTTACCGTGCTGGTGATAGAAGTTTTGAGTTTTCACAAGATGTTTTTTATGAAACAGCCATGAATCTTCCTTATTAAATAGTCTTCTGCCAAATTTATGCCCAGTCACATAGCCAACATTGTCACCTAAGACTGCACAAATAAAAGCACCAATTATTAGAACCCAAATGTTCAATAAATTCTGAGATGCAACAAATCCAGCGGTGAACAATAAGCTATCCCCAGGCAGAAAAAAACCAATTAACAAGCCAGATTCAGCAAATACAATCGCCCAGACCCCAAAATAGCCAAGTGATTTAATCAGTTGTGGCAAATCCAAATGCATAAAACTTCTACTTTTCAACAATAGATCCACAACATCTTAACGTTCAGCAATTTTATTGAATAAAAAGTAATATTAAATTTATGTAAAGTTATTATGTAATCTTGGGAAATATAATGACAGATGACAGGTTTTGGGCTATGAGTGCAAGAGACAAAGATATTTGAAAGTACTAAGAATATTTTGGGGTGCTGCGATGCCTACGGCGAGCTTTGCTAACGCAGCAGAGTTGAAATATCGTGTTAACTTTTTCATAGCTACCCTTAGAGATATGAAAAGTCATCAAATTCCTCCTGGAAGCTTTGGTTTGCCTGTATTAGGTGAAACACTCTCCTTTGTTTTCGACCGCGATTTTGCTAAAAAGCGCTATCGCCAGTATGGGCCCATCTTCAAAACTCATCTTCTTGGCAGACCGACTGTAGTGATGGTCGGGCCAGAAGCATTAGAGTTGGTTTTGTCAAGCCAAATGGAGAATTTTTCTTGGCGTGAGGGATGGCCTGATAATTTTAAGACTTTACTGGGTGAATCACTTTTTCTGCAAGATGGAGAAGAACACCGCAGAAATCGCCGCTTGATGATGCCGGCATTGCATGGCCCAGCATTGGCAAATTATGTCTCCACAATGGAAGATATTACACGTAGTTATCTGCAAAAGTGGGAGAAGCAGCAGGAATTTACTTGGTTTCAAGAATTTAAACAACTGACGTTTGATATTGCTAGTCAATTATTGTTGGGTACGCGTTCTGGCCCTGAATGTGTACGTTTTAGCAAGTTGTTTGCAGCCATGACAAATGGACTGTTTGCGATTAATCCGTTGCCCTTGCCATTTACAACATTTGGTAAAGCTATAGCTGCTCGTAATCAGATTTTAGAGCATCTAACTCAAGTTGTCAGAGAACGTCAGCAAAATCCAACAAAAGATGCTCTGAGTTTATTAGTGCAAGCCCAAGATGAAGAAGGGAACCGGATGAGTGAAAAAGAACTCATCGCTCAGGCGTTATTATTACTATTTGCTGGACATGAAACTACTACTTCGATGCTGACTTGGTTGTGTGTAGAGTTAGCCCGTCATCCAGAAGTATTCGAACAAGCAAGAGTTGAACAATTGCAACTTGCAAGTAAAGGTGACTTGGATTTAGAACAATTGGGGAAAATGCCCTATTTAGAGCAGGTTTTGTGGGAAGTTGAAAGATTGCATCAACCTGTCGGAGGCGGGTTTCGTGGCGTAATTAAAGACTTTGAGTTTAAAGGTTATCACGTTCCTGCTGGTTGGCAATTATACTATTCAATTGGAGTTACTCACCGAATTGAAGAAATTTATTCTGAACCAGACCGGTTTGAGCCAGACCGTTTCAGTCCCCAGCGCCAAGAACATAAAAAGTATCCTTTTAGTTTAGTTGGTTTTGGCGGTGGGCCACGCATCTGTATTGGCCTAGCCTTTGCCAAAATGGAAATGAAGATTGTTGCTGCTCATCTTCTACGCAATTATCATTGGGAGATATTACCCAATCAAAGTTTAGAGGAAGTTGTGGTTCCCACTAATCGCCCGAAAGATGGATTGCGGGTTAGATTTCAACCTCGGTGAAATGTTTTATGATATCCCAAATAAACATACATTTACCTAATGGAGTTTTACAACGCTGGCAAAATGTGAAAGATTTTGTGGGCGGAAGCGTTAACTCTCTAAGTAACTCAGCACAACAAGCTGGTGAGTCTTTGAAGACAACAGCCACTACAACAACTGATAAAGCAATTGATACAGTTACGACAAGTTTAGAACAAACTTGGCAAACTGCTGATAAATTTAAGAGTACAACATCGGCAGCAGTTAAAGATGCAATGGTATCTTCTGCAAGTGATTGGCTGACACAACACCCGATATTTTTTCGGTTAGTTCAAATACTAGCTTGGGGAGCTAATCACCCAATTATTAGTATAGTAATTTTGCTATTTGCACTTGCTCTACTGTGGAGCATCATCAAAGCAATTGTCCGCTTAATTGAAACTGCTAGTTGGTCAATACTCAAAGTTCCATTAAGATTGCTTCAGGCTTTGATGAAAGTTAGTTTTCTATCTTTAATTAAAGTTGGGAGTTTTGCTGTTCAACGAATCACAGGTGCTAAAACAACCGATAACCTACCTACTTTACCACCTGAAAATTTTCAACCAAATAAACAACAACGATTAGCAGAAATTTCTCATCGCTTGGAAGCAATTCAAAAGGAACAAAATGAGCTTTTACAAGAAGCGGCAGACTTGATTGCTACCGACACAATTGATATAGAAATATCAAAAATTAAACAGCTAAAAAGCGCTGAATCACATCTTGGCTAAGTTCGGTGGTGGAACCGGAGGCGACAATACCACCTTTTTGCATGGCGTAATAGTAATCAGCTTGACGGACAAAGTGTAAATGTTGCTCTACTAATAATACCGAAATACCTGTGGTTTCAACGATGCGACGGACTGCGGCTTCAATTTCTAGGATAATTGAGGGTTGAATACCTTCGGTAGGTTCATCTAAGACGAGTAGTTGAGGTTCTCCCATTAAAGCACGGGCGATCGCTAATTGTTGCTGCTGTCCTCCACTTAAATCACCACCCATCCGCGAAAGCATTGTTTTTAACACCGGAAATAAGCTAAAAACTTCCTCTGAAATTTCTGCTTTTTTTACTGGTTTGCGTCTAGCTTCCAACCCCAGCAGTAAATTTTCTTTAACTGTCAACCGAGGTATAATTTCTCGCCCTTGGGGCACATAACCAATTCCCAACTTTGCCCTTTGGTCTGGGGATTTGGAATTGATTAATTCTTCAGCTAAATTAATAGTACCGCTACGGGGTTTGAGTAAACCCATGATAGTTTTGAGTAAGGTCGTTTTTCCGACACCATTGCGTCCAATTAGGCAAACCATTTGCCCCGATGGTACGCTCAAATCTACGTTGCGGAGAATATGGCTTTCGCCGTAATAAACGTTGAGGTTAGAAATTTTTAGCATAAAAGAATTTTTAACTGTTTAGTTTTGACATCAAGTCTCTAACTGGCGATTCCTCTATTAAGAAATAATTAACCGCAGTTCATTAGAAGTCTGGTTAATCCCTTATGATACCTGATTGCAAATGCAACTCAGTAGAAGGTTTATGAAGATTAAGTTTTGAGAAAATTTCTTTGTCATCAAGATTGCATAGCTGTATAGTTATGTAGTGAACAATTTAAATGGTAAAAATAATAATCGTAAAATAACAAATTTTTACCAGCAATTCAATTGGTAGGTTTTTGCATATTTATTTCATCTCGATTAGCAAGAATTTATTCATCAGTCTTTCTTTGTTTTTATTTTTGTGTTGTTTAAGGCAAGATATTTTCAATTTTTGATTCCTCTATTACAACACGGCGGAAATAAACCAATCATTCCAAATCAACGAAACCCTTATGCTGTATTTATTTTTAATTTTTAATTTTTAATTCCGCCTTGCGGTACTAGTCTAGTAAGAATTAGGAGGTAGATTATGCGGATTATGATGATTCAACCCAATTATCATTCTGGTGGTGCAGAAATTGCTGGTAATTGGCCACCTTCTTGGGTTCCTTATGTTGGTGGGGCATTAAAGACGGCTGGCTTGAGCGATATTTGCTTTATTGATGCCATGACTGATGATATTTCAGATGATGCTTTAGCAAAAATGATCGCTAAACATCAGCCGGATGTCGTGTTGGCAACAGCAATCACGCCGATGATTTACCAATCTGAAAAAACCCTGAAGATAGTTAAAGAAGTTTGCCCTCAAGCCAAGACAATTATGGGTGGGGTTCACCCTACCTATATGTACAATGAAGTTCTCAATGAAGCTCCTTGGGTAGATTACATTATTCGCGGAGAAGGAGAAGAGATTACAGTTAATTTGCTGAATGCGATCGCTAATGGTACAGATCGTACAGAGCGCCGCAATATTTTAGGCATTGCCTTCTTAGAAGATGGGCAAGTCATCGCTACACCAGCCCATCCCCCGATCGCTGATTTGGATACCCTTACCCCAGATTGGAGCCTATTAGATTGGAATAAATATATCTATACTCCCCTCAACGTGCGAGTGGCGGTTCCCAACTATGCGAGAGGATGTCCCTTCACCTGCCGTTTCTGTTCCCAGTGGAAATTCTGGCGCAAATACCGTTCTGGCACTCCCAAGAAATTTGTCGATCAAATAGAAATCTTGGTGAAACAGCACAAAGTTGGTTTTTTCATTCTTGCCGATGAGGAACCAACCATTAATAAACCTAAATTTATTGACCTATGTAACGAGTTGATCGAACGCAATCTGGGTGTTTATTGGGGAATCAATACACGGGTAACAGATATATTGCGGGATGAGCAAGAATTACCTCTTTACCGGAAAGCGGGATTGGTTCATGTTTCCTTGGGTACAGAAGCAGCTGCACAGTTGAAGTTGAATTTGTTCCGTAAAGAAACGACTATTGAACAAAACAAGCGGGCAATTCAACTGTTAAAGCAAAACGGCATGGTTGCTGAGGCTCAATTTATTATGGGTTTGGAGAACGAAACCCCAGAGACGATTGAGCAAACCTATCAGATGGCTTTGGATTGGCAAACAGACATGGCTAACTGGAATATGTTTACTCCTTGGCCATTTTCCGAGTTATTTGAAGAATTAGGCGATCGCGTAGAAGTTCGGGATTATTCCCAATATAACTTTGTCACCCCAATAATGAAACCAGATGCAATGGAACGGGAGGATGTTCTCAAAGGAGTACTGCGAAACTATGCCCGTTTTTACCTCCGCAAAACCATTGAGTATTGGTTTGTTAAAGACCCCTTTAAACGCAAGTATCTTTTAGGTTGCTTGAAGGCTTTCGTAAAAACCACTCTCAACAAACGTTTCTACAACCTTAAACGAGTTAAGTACAAAGGTTTACACACCGAAATTGAGCTAGGTTTTGATGAATCGAAGATTTTCACCCGCGAACAAATCACGCAACAAAAGCAAGAACATCCAGAACTGGTGGCGGATATAAATTTTACAGGCAATATTTCTGCCTGCGGCGCACCCAATGATCTGACACAAGTCGAGCAAGAACAAGTTTAATTGTGAATTCTGAATTCTGCTGTATTATCTCACGCCGTGTAAAACTTGATCTCAAACCTAACCCCCAACCCCTTCCCTACAAGGGAAGGGGAGCAAGAATCAAAGCCTCTCAACCTTTCGGGGAGAGGAATGGAAGTGGGGTTCCAAGAATGAGTCGCACATCGCATTATCTCTGCAATAATCGCGATCGCTTAACAAAATGGCTTGCATTAAATAATCGAATGCGAGACGCTAAAACTATCACCTCGCAAACCTTACCGCTTGGCAATCAAAGAGCGCTAATTCTGATTAAACAACCACAAAATTGTTTACGCTGACTGACAAACCAGTAGATAGTTGGGCAAATTTTACCTGAGTAAACCCAGACGCACTGCCATCAAGGTCAAAGAACAGTCCACCTGTAGCACCGTTATAGATAAATCGTTGATTGCTTGTCGTTGCAGATGTTCCGAGGGTAAACTGATTTGTCTTAAGTGAACCTAGCGATAACCCCCCGCCAAAGCCAGCAGCCGATATCTGAATCAGTTCATTAGTCGCGTTGAAGTCATAAATACTGTCAACACCTTTATTGTAAGTATTGAAAACAAAGGTATCTCTATCAGTGCCTCCATAGAGGATGTCATTACCAAAGCCACCTATAAGGGTATCATTCCCACTACCACCATAGATTGTGTTTTTGCCAGAGGCGCTAGAGGCAGAGATATAATCATTGCCCGCGCCACCATCGAGTAAGTTATTACCTTTTGAATTAGTAGCATCCAAGTTATCGTCCCCAGTGCCACCATTAAGAGTGTTTTTTCCAGACGAGCGAGAATCGTATGTGATGGAGGTGTCGCGGGGTGAGTACGGGTCGTTGCTAGGAGTGTATTTGAAGTAGCCAGAAATAGAGAGATAATCATTGCTATCACCCCCAGAGAGCAAATTATCGCCTGTTGAACCGCCAGCACTCAAGGTATCCTTACCTGCACCACCGTTGAGGGTGTTCTTACCAGACGAGCGAGAGTCGTAGTTGCCGTAGTTACTTCCTTCGTAGTAGCCAGAGATGGAGAGATTATCATTGCCATCATCCCCAGAGAGCAAATTATTGCCTGTTGAACCGCTAGCACTTAAGTTATCGTCACCTGCGCCACCGTTGAGGGTGTTCTTACCAGACAACCGAGAGTTGTAATCGTAGTCTGGGTAGCTAAAGCTCCGGTAGCCAGAGATGGAGAGATAATCATTGCCATAGCCTCCAGAAAGCAGATTATTGCCAACAAGGGAGTCATTAGCCGTACCACCAATAAGGGAGTCATTACCCGTACCACCAATGAGGGTATCATTACCCGCACCACCTCGCAGCAAATCGTTTCCACTCAAGCCATCGATTTTGTCATTACCGCCTTGACCATTAACTACATCATTTGAGTCCTCTAACCCCGTAATGTTATTGTTGAGATCATTGAGGAAAGTTACTGTGTTCTTAATGCCCAGGCTAGTATCAGTAGAGTTGGAATCGAGGACATTAAAGCTGTCAGTGATGCTATTTTGCCCATCAAACAGGATATTACCAAGTGCTGGGTTGCCTCCAGAAGCTTTCAGATTCTCCAAGTTTTCTAGTTTGAAGTTTTGCAGAATAACTACGGTATTAGTATTCCCCTCAAAGGTAATTTCTAGATCGTTGCCATTCTGAATCAGCAATAAATTTTGAGCAGTTAATCCTGCACCCTGGAATTTGATGGTATCCACTTCAGCAATAACTGCTGCTGTCGGGTTGGTTCCTTTACCTATGCCACCGAAATCAGTGATTGTATCAGTGCCATCACCCAAGTTGTAAACAAATTTATCCTTGCCACCGCCACCAGTTAAATAATCATTCCCCTGACCACCAATGAGAGTATCATTCCCAGTACTACCTTGTAGTAAATCGTAGCCGTCGGTTCCAATAATATTTGCCATAATTTTTACCTACCTGATTCCATTTTTTCAGTAATTTCAGTTCTCAACCTTGAATTTAGTGCTGTTTTCGGGCACAAAATACTTACCGAAGTTGACGTATACCTTAAGAATTAGGAGCAGTAATATTTATCAAAGATTTACCCTATGAAAAGGCTTTTCAGTAGTACTGATTTTTTCTCAACCTATCTAAGTCGAATGGCACTGTACAAATTAATCAGGGTGTAAATTCAAGTCAATAGTTAACTACTGAGAAATAATGAGATTTTTATACCCTCGTTCTGAGAAATTCTGTGTGCATATCTACCTTGAAAATACAGAATACCTAAATAACCTAACACTAACCATATACTACCGTATTTACTTAGATGTCTTTGCTTAAAAACACATCTAAAGCATATTCTTCACATTAGACTTCTTGCATGAATCCCTTGCCCTCACCCTAAATCCCTCTCCCAAGCTTGGGAGAGGGACTTTAAATTTGGCTCCCCTTCTCCCAAAATTGGGAGAAGGGGTTGGGGGATGTAGCAAGATCCCGCAGGGTGGGCGAATTTTGGATTTGTGCAGTTGTTAATTGAATTCGGGCAGTCGTTTATTGAATTCGGGCAGTTGTTTATTGAATTCGGGTAGCCGTTTATTGAATTCGGGCAGTCGTTTATTGAATTCGGGTAGCCGTTTATTGAATTCGGGCAGTCGTTTATTGAATTCGGGTAGCCGTTTATTGAATTTAGACAACCCCCGGTAATTTACATAAATCCATTCAATATATTTGTCATAAATAAATCAACGCATACTGAATTATGCGGGTGTCAAATAACCCTAAATCTGTTTATCCTAGTGCTGTACAGTTCAGGGTAGAAGTCAGTTTTTATCCTGACGCATTATTAATAACAAGAAAGTGATTTATGTCACGTCCAAAACGCGGGTTTAAAGTAATTGATAAAGCACAGCGTCGGATTGCGGCTTTGAAATCGATCAGTCCTACCTTAGACTTAGGCAATGGGGTAACAATTGACTCTTTTGCAGCCGTCATTCAAAACAACGCAAGACAAGTTGGAAGCTTATAACTCAAGCCTCTCCACCGTGGATATGACTCAGGGAGCCTTAGAAGTTGCCGAAAAGTCGCTGATGGAACTAACAGAACACATGTTACTCAGTGTAGCTGCAAAGTATGGCAAGAATAGCGATGAGTACAAAATGGCGGGGGGCGTTCGTCGAAGCGAACGCAAACGTCCGGTGCGAAAGCCTAAGCAAGAGGCTATTGCTTGACAAAGACGCTGTTCGATGCTCGTAAATGGCTACAGTGTACACACAAGTTATGGAATCACTACCAGTCATTGAATTACCCCTCCCTAACCCTCCCCGTATGTATTGGGGAGGAAACTAGATTTTCCGGTTTCCCTCCAATGCATCGGGAGGATTAAGGGGGGTAATTTGACTTGTGTATACACCGAACCTATCCCACTAATACCGAAATATGGTAATCTACTTCTCGTATGAGAGGGGTGTATCTGTGTATGGCTGGG
>NZ_JABXKO010000072.1:0-70109 GCF_017114965.1 Nostoc sp. JL31 | reverse complement strand
TCTCGTCGAGCCATGAACGACGCAGAAATTATTACAACTGCTATCTGCGCGGCGATGTTCTTTAATGGTAATCATAGTAAGGCTTGTAGCTATTATGTTAGACCATCGCTTGATATTGAATATGTTATAAAAGTCACGATTTAACCGGAGATTACACAGTGTCTCAATGTTAATCAACGATTTGTTTCATCAAGTGGGAACGATCCTAAAAAATAGTAGTGATTCCACTGAATACCTTTTAGACTCATTTCCTGTACCCATCTGCGATAACATTCGGATCTTTAATGTAAAAATCGTCCACTCGGCGCAGTATAGAGGTTACATAGCATCGAAAAAACGTTACTTTTATGGCGTTAGGGTGCAGTTATTAACGACCAAAAATGGTATTCCTGTTGAATTTGTATTTATGCCTGGTAGTGCCAGTGATGTCCGCGCCTTAAATGCGAAACCGAGTGAATCCACCACCTGGCAGTGAAGTTTATGGTGATTCAGCCTACACAGATTACACTGTTGAAGATGACTTGGAACAAACTGGTCAAATTGCTTTAAAAGTCATGCGGAAAAAGAACTCTAAGCGTCAAGACCTACCTTGGAATCAATATATTAAACAACATACTCGGCATTACATCGAAACCGTGTTTAGTAATATCACAAGTGATTTCCCTAAATCAATTCATGCTTGTACTTTTGAGGGATTTTTACTGAAACTCCAAGCATTTATTTTGGCATTTACTCTCCAACGAGCATTTATTTAATAGGTTAATTTAAATACCTTAAAATCATTTAATACTCTGATCTTAGCTTGACTCTAATTTCCGGTTGCCCATAGCGCCACCGCCAATTTTTCATGTGCATTTGTTTCAATCAATGGTCACGAAGTATTTAGAATTTAATAACCCGCAACTTGGGTTAATAAGATTTCCTGTAAAAAGGGTCAAAGGGCGATCGCACAAGTTTTCCAGGCTGAAGCGGTTGTCCTTTGTTTTATCTCTTATTGTTTTACATATTTTATAGAAATTGGTCACCAACTACGGACGAGATTTTTTGTAACAATGGGTAACTAAGGGTTTGTGCTACAACAGGATAAAATTGTCTAAGCTCGATCCCTAAAATTTGACAATATTTCAAGATAAGAGACAAAGAGACAAAGCGATCACCTTTACCCTTCCATTTTTCTATTTTATTTATTAACTGCTGAGAACAAGGTTCTCCAAGCCCTGTAATTGCTTGCGCTACTTCTTCTCTAGAAAGTTTCTTGTCTTCTCTTTGCTGAAATAAAAACTCACCATATTCCTGATCCCAGTCAATCCGGGATACCAAATCCAAAGGTATTCCTTGCATTACGATTTCTCTCACTGATACTCCTATATTTACATAATGTGTGGAAATAGTGGGATACTTCTTCTATGAAGTATGTAAAACCTAAGCAGTATTAGCGTAGAGCCTAAATCGTGAAAGCGATCGCTCTAAATTCGTGTTGTCTTTTAGGAAGTAAGTTGAGAGTTCTTAGTCTGAAGGGGGTTCTAAAAAATGACAGACCCACAAGTATAGAACTTACGCATTGACAAGCAATACAAAAAGTGCATAAGGAGAATGTAGAAACAAAACCAGCGATCGCTTGCACCTGGAGCGTAAGGTGGAACGGGCATTTTTTGAAGCGGGGAAGGCACTGGCAGAATTAGGTGATCGCCGACTTTACCGTTCAAGTCACCGCACGTTTGAGGAATATTGCCGCGATCGCATCAGTCGGGTGTATTCCAGTGCGCTGGAGGAGTCGGTGCAGAAGTTTTTGGAGATGCTAGGGAAGCTGAATCGTGCTTATTTGACGGATTTGGAAGAGAAGGTGTTGAGTGTTTTGGAGTTTGAAATATGAGTTCCATGAGAAATTGATTTATCTTAAGTGCGATTACGAAACTTAAACAAATTGCGAATCTTTGAGATAAATGACGTTGGATTTTCCAGCTTTTTAGTGTCATTATTTGAAAGTATTATCTGTTGATCTAATGATTCTAGAGAATGTGCCGTAGAAGCGTTAATTTGATTAGATATCATTTTTTGATTTTTCTCAATGTATGGGATTATGTTTTGACTTAAAATATCTGTTAAATCTGAAATAGGAGGCTTGATTTGATTTAACAGTATTTCTCGATTTTCCTGAATATCTAAAGCATCACATATTCGCTCAATATTCCAGTGTCTTATTCCTTTTTTATAGCCTTGACGATGCTGTTGAATAGTCCGTACGGTGTCAATTAATTGAACTATAGAATTGGACTCCGCCCATTTCACTGCTGCTCCCATAGAAGTATCTGCACCCATAGAAAGCCAGAATCCATCTTCAATCCACACAATGCGATGTTGCCAATTCCGGCTGTACCACCTTGCTGCTAAATACTTGTCGCTACCATGTGGAAATAGCTTTAAGGCTTCACGTGCCTTATCTCTATCTAAAGGGTAAACAAAAGGCCAAGGAGTGGTTTTTGACTAGATATTCCACACCTGTGACTGGTGCGACCACGTAGAAATCCATACAGGATGAATCCAGGGACAGCTATCTATTACCTGCAAGAATTTTTTGGTTCCAGGGACAGGGTATCCTGTAAAATTGTAATAACTTATACTAACTTAATATTTGACTTAGATTTTTTAAGTTGATATTACAAGCCTAAAAAAAGGATTAATTGATTTTTATACCAGCAATTCTGTGATTTTTGTCGCTTATTAAAAATTTTAATTTATCAATTTCAATAACTTCATAATTTTCTGTTACAAATATAGAGTAGATGCTGGCTATCATATCTGCCAAATTTACTCTAGATAATATCAGTATTTGCAAATTGAAAAATGATTTAGGAACAGTTTTAACAATTAAACATAATCTTCTATCATTTACGTGCCATACACCAGTAAATTTATTACCCGTGATAAATTCTCTGGGTTTAGATAAAAGAAACGTTTGAATTCTAGTTTGCTCATAAGTCATATTATCTTTAAATTCTATCGAATTTTTTTCCCAATTTGTATTAAAACGCCATTTTCCAATAAGTAACATTTCTATTTCTGTATCTGATAGATTCATGTTACTCATTGGCTTTTTCTCCTATTATTAATTAAATAATGTTTAATTCACTCATGGTAAATTTCATGACAAGTTTTGGCACGAGTAAAAAATAAATGCATTTGCCATACTAGCCAAGATCCAACTCGCCAAGCTACCATTGACAGGGGGGTTGTAGATGAATATGAAGGTATGTCTAATATATTTTGGTCATAATGTAACCATTTAACTGGTAGATGTCCCATCGGTGTCGTTGGAGATAATTTAAAAGTTAGTTGGTCGTAATTTAACCAGTTTCCCTCTTTTCGCCAACCCAGGCGATCGCCAAGTCTTTTTTCTGTTTCATAATCTATTTGACCGCCTATTTCGTTCCAAATACTTTGCTGAATACTAAAGCCAAAGTAACCATGACTGTATTGTTGCCAAAGTTGATCCAGTTTATGAAAAGCTTCACATGAAAAGTTAAGTATATCCTGTTTATAAACTTCATTCCAATCATTCTTACCCATGACTTGTAGCATTAATTTAGCTGTTTCAATATCAGCTTCTTGCCACTTGTGCTGTGTAAGAAGGTTTTGCAATTTACTGTAATCAATATTCCAATTAATTTTAAATTCTGTGGGAAGCTCAATATCAATATCATTATTAGGTTGTTCCGTCAATTCTGTTTTCTCGATAAAAGGTTGAGGATAAGGAGAAACAATATCTGCTTCTTCTATCCCTAGCACTTTCTTTTGAGCAACCAGTTGAGTAGACATATAATTAGATATTAGGTAAATCGCTTGATTTAAAGTTATCTCATTTTTACTTAGATCGAAGTCATGAACCTGTAAATCTAATAATTTTGACTGAAAAAAAGCATCTTGCAGTCTATCTTTTTTATCATAACTTGCCACTAATAAATTGAGGATGTCATGAGATATCGTACTAGGATCTTGTATTGTTAATAAATTAACTTGAGAATTTAGAGTACTACTTGCTAAATTTTGAATTTCTCCTACAATTGCGTAAAAATCTGCATCTACTTTTACTACATCATCTATTAAAGATTGAAACGGACTAAAGTAATCTTGTAGAGAGTTTTCTAGATTAATTGCTGTTTCAGCTATTTTTGCGATTTCTTGACGAATCTTTGTAGCTTTGACTTGATATTCATAAATTTCTTGATACACCTCTATATCTTTAAGTATTTTCTGAATAGCTTGCTTTTGATTTTTGGTATCTTCCGCTAAATTTTTAATTCCTTCACTAAGTAGTTTTACTTTTTGTAAAATTAAAAAATTAGTATTACTTAACAGTAAAATAGATTTTAAATTTTCTTCTTGCTCGCATTTTAACTTGTCAATTATTTGAAAATTTTTATGATTTTTTATCTCTAGCTTACTTCTTTCCTCATTTACTTTTCTAATTTCATCATACTTTTGGTTAAATAGATTTTTCCAGTCATCTATAAATTTTAATAAAAATTTTTGATAACTATTTTTATAATTTTCTAAAAAATCCAGAATTTGAGTATAATTTGAGATTAATGATTTAACCTCTGCTAAAGTTTCTCTTTGACTAATTTCTTTTTTACATTTAATTATTCCCCAAAAATAAAAATGATATTTAGTACCTTCTTTAATTAAGCTTTGGCATTTTCTAATTTTCCTTTGAACTTTTTTTATTTTTGGGTTTTTTAAAGTAGGAAATTTGTAATGTGTTTCATAAATCGTAATAGATTCATAAGTAACTAATTGTTTTTGGTTTCTAATTAGCATCACTTACTTTTAAATATACAAATAGTTACTAAACTCTTACCCATTTCAATACCTCTGGGTTCTTGTTATAGCGGTAGGTTACACCATCTTTAGTAGTCACAGACTTTTCTTGACTAGCCTTGCTTCTGATGGTAGTAATAGAATAGTCTGTTAATGTCTGAAGCTCTTTATGAGAAAATCCTATAATTGTGGCACTTACTGCTGATTCTAGTTTTATTTTGAGTTCATTCTTAGGATAAATATCTATCGTAATTTGCTCCTTTTCAACTGGTTTAATAACAATTCCTTTTTGCAATTGATAATCTGGCATAGAAACAAGTTGCCAATTAGATTCTTGTGAAAGTTCTAACACCCATTGATGATAATTAAATAAGCTTTCTCTATGACCAACGCTGATAAAAGTTGTTTTCGTTGATTGTAACTGTTGATATAGATTACCTTCGTTATTTAAATCTAAAGCACTCGTTGCTTCATCTAAGATAGTGAAACTAGAATGTGTAATTAATAGCCGTGCAAAAGCGAGGCGTTGTTGTTCTCCTAACGACAATATATTTTCCCAAGGAACTTCTGTATCAAAACCATTTATGCGGGTAAGTAAGTGTTGCAGATTAACTTGTTGCAAAATGTGTTCAAGTTCGCGATCGCTCATTTTTCTATCTGTGTGAGGATAGAGCAACTGTTCGCGCAAAGTCCCTAAAATAATATAAGGGCGTTGGGGTAAGAATAATACTTCTTTTAAGGGAGGACGCACTAGACGACCAGTTCCCGCATTCCACAAACCAGCGATCGCTCTCAACAAAGAACTTTTACCTCTACCACTAGAGCCAACAATCAGTAACCCTTCACCTGGCTCAACAGCAAATGATAAATTTTCAACAATTACCTGTTCATAATTTGGCGTTTGTAAAGTGACATTCTCAAAAGCTAAACGTTCTTCTTCTAAAATTTGAATAGTACTGACATTTTCTGGTTGTTTACTAGCAGCCTGTAGCGCATCTGAAAACTCTGCTAAACGCTTTACATAGCCAGAAAATCGCCCTGAAATCCCAAATTCGGCTATCAGTTCTCCTAGAGCATTAGAAAACATAAAGCAAGCAAAACTAGCTTGGTTAATTTGCCCATAATCAATTTGATCTTGAAGAAATAAAGGTGTAAGAATGAACATCGAGAATACGCTAATTGCAGACTGATATGCTCTACCAAAAGCGTCTTGTCCCCTCTCTAAATTCAGCCTGCGTTCAGCAGTTTTTAAAACATTATCAAATCGGCGCTGAATTATATTTAATTCTTCATCTTCTCCCTGAAAAAAAGCGATTGATTCAGCATGATTACGAACATGAGTTAAGCAATAGGCAAAATCTGCTTTAAATGCAAGTTCTTCTTGGTTAACTTTATTTATTCCTTGATTCAAGTAAACAGCTATTAAATTACCTATACTTGTATAAATAACTAAATAAATTGCGATTTCTGGAGAAACTATCCAAATAATTATCAAACCACTGACCATTTCTAAAGATTTTTCTAGTAAAGAAGATGAGAATCTCAAACCAATACTAGTAATAGGTTCTATTTCTTGGGATAAGCGTTGATCTGGATTATCTATATCAGATTGAAAATTGATTTTATAATAAGCTTGATTGCTTAAATACTTTTCTAAAACATGAATATTTAGCCATTTATACCAATCAAGAATTATTTTTTTTCTGACATATCTCAAAAGAGTTACTAATAAGACTGTTCCTAGAATAATGAGACTAGAAAACCATAAAGTGCTATTATATTTATCAAGGTCTCTCTGTTCAATAACGATATCAATTACATAGCGATTCCAGTAACTATTTGCAGCATTTACACCGACAATTACGACTATTAATAATACTAAGAGAATGAGTATTCCCCATGAGCGAATTACATCTGAAAATGCTCTTCCTTCTGCTTTTGTTGGATACCAATAAGGTTGAGCGACTACTTTCACATCCTGCCAAAACTGAATCAATGCTGAAAAAGGATTTATTGTATTTTGCTCACGCACAGATGGAGTTTGCATATTCTAAAAATGTAGCCGTTACTAATTACCTAGGAATTTTGAAATGGCCTTTGAAAATTAAGTTAGACTCAGAGTCCATTTTTGCTTTTAGAGAATGTCTGAAAACTTTTATAGTGTTGTATTCGAGCTTTGTAGATCCCCCTAAATTTCCCTTTTTAAGGAGGGATTTAATTAAATTTCCTTCTTTTTTAAGGGGAGCCAGCTACGCTGTAAGCGTTAAAACAGGCTAGCAACTGGCGTAGGGGGGATCAAATCGAATGCACTAGTACAGCACGGCGTAAATAAAGCAACTATTTCAAATTGTTCAAAAGCCTGTCTTCTAAGCTTTTTGACTTTTGACCCTTCGACTGCGCTCAGGGTCAAGGTTGAGCGAACTTGTGCTGAGCGTAGCCGAAATAGCCGAAGCCTTGACTTTTGAATGCGTGACTTCCGCTTTGCGGTACTAGGTCAATGGTTCCTCATCAACAATTTCGACTGTTCTCGGAAAAGGGCCTTGGTCAGGCTCAGTAACGACTACTGGGCTAATATGATGTTTCAGTTTGAGTTTTAACTCATCTGAAATGGGCAATTCTTGAATTTCTTTGAGAAGAAATCTGACAGATTCAGTTTTGCTACGTTCTGTATAGATGAGCTTGAGAATGTTTTCAATTCCAAATCCCGCTATATATTCCCCTAGAACGGCTACCAGCCCAAGCAAGCCCAAACCTCCTAAGAGGCCTAAAGGCCCGCCCAGCGTTGAAAGCATAGCGACAACGGCGGCGACATTACCCCCTGATGCACCCGTTGCTATCACGAAAAGTATGCCAGGAAGGCCTAAACCAGAAATTTTTTTGACGAGTTCATCCATTGTACTTACCTACAATCCTTATAAAGTGAAAACATGACTAAGAGAGTCATTACTAATTTCTTTTGTGAAGAAATTAAAAATCTTACATCTTGTACCAGTTAGTTGGTGCAAGATGTAAGAAATCTGATTTAGCCCAACAAAAGACTACACAGTTCATCGATTTGTTGACTTTTCTGAGATATTAATCGATGGGCTATAGCTTGTAGCTGACGAGTATTTTGGAGTTTGGTATTATCTATTTCTTCTAGTTCACTATCTAACAAGGTTTGAAAGCGATAATAAAAACTTTTAGCTTCTTTATCAGTAGGCTCAAACAACTGTTCTAATTCTCCAGCTACCACTTCACTACCACCGTCAAACACAATATTTAAAAGTGGTCTTCCCCATTGTAAGAGTCCCCAATTTTTGACTTCTTTATAAGGGTAAACACTCGTCAGCGAACCTGTACCTAAAGAAACTACTAAAATATCTTCTGTATTGAGGACTTTTTGGGCTTTTCGTTTACTACTAATTTGTGCTTCTAAAATAGCTAAATGGGCTGGATTATTAGCAAATACTCCACCATCGATTAAAGTATAGGCGATGCCGCTATTGTGGGGGTTTACAAGCCGATGAGGAGCAAAATAAGTCGGAGTGGCACTAGTTGCCAATGCCGCATCTAGGAGCAAAAAACCCCCACATAACTTCTGAAAATTCTTAGATTCTATTTGCTGTTTTTCTAGTTGGTTTGTAAAAAATATCGGAATTCGCTGCTCGATATCGTAACTCGTTACAAAAACTTCTTTGAGATTATTTTCTAGAGGAGCGTTACCAAAATATTGCCTGAAAATTTCTTCTTTGCTTTCGGAAGGATATTTTGGCTGGAGAAATATATCCTCTAATGGGCCAAGCAGTCTTTCAAACAGGGGCTCATAAAATATTTCTACCCCATACTCAATAAATAACTGTAGGAGATCCTCAGCAGTGTATTCCGCCACTGGCAAGTTATCAGATACATCGGAACTTAATCGGGGTTTAGTTAGTCCAAGTGCTAAAATTCCGCCACTGGAAGTGCCAGTAATTAAATCAAACAAACTGAATATAGGCTTTTGTGTCCGCCTTTCAATTTCTGCTAGGATTAATGCAGGAATAATGCCCCGAATACCGCCTCCATCAATGGAAAGTATTTTATATTTGGGACGGGCTTTTGTATTCATGGTTTCTGGCGATTCCTCCTGAGTTAATATTTGTGCTTGTTGGATATTGACAGGAGCTTCAGTTTGGTCTGTCTTGGTTTTATCGTCATGTGGTTCGAGAGCGATCGCGGTTAGAATAATCTCGGATTCTTCCCTGTTTGTTTCTGTCTGTTGAATTTCCTTTGGTTGATCTTCGTCGTCGCTTACTAACGATACCGTTGCTGCTAATAAACTTGTGGTTAGTGGTGAGATATTTTCTTCAGGAATAACTGCTGTTTCAGTTTGGATCTCTTCTTGAAAATCTTCTTGATTGAATAATTCTCCTGCAAATGGAACTGGATTGAATGATTGTGTTGCAAATGGAATTTCTGCTAAAGTCCAAATAGGATTACCACGAAAATTTCCTTGATAAGACTTTCCAGTTTGGTTTTTGCCAGTTTGGTTTTTTACAGTTGTACCTTGCCCTTCGTCTAATCTCCAGTAGGCCACTAATCCTGATTCATCTCCGACTATTAGCCCACAACGATGAGTCTGAATTTGTGCTTGAGTACAGGGATAATTCCAAACACTAATATTTGCTAATTGTCCTTTGAAATAGACCTGTTTGTGTAACGTTGCTCCCAGAGTTATAGAACTTGTGGCTTTGTTTAAAGATGAACCTCTAAGAGAATCGTCGTATTCATGATCGTCAAGATATATGGCTAGTTGACCACTATTAAAAACAATAGCAAAAAAGTGCCATTGTCCTATAGTTAATTCTCCTTGCCCAAAGGTTTTGATATTTTTGCTAACACTTTCATCAATGTATATATCTAGGCTTCCTGTTTCACTGATGCCGAATTCAAAGTTATCGCTGTATCTCTCTGAAGAACGGGCAAAAAATACATTGCGCGTCCCGTAACTAGTGGCTTTATTTGTTAGTTCATGTGGATTTACCCATCCTGAAACCGTAAAAGCTGAACTCCCTTGAGCGAAAACGCCCCCAATATCGTTTCTGCCAAAATCTATATAATCATTTACCCCATCAAATGTTAAAACTGTTTGTGCATTTACTAGGTTTACCACAATAATTTAATCTCCAAATCTCAATAAATTCATAATTTTAAATAAGGAATTTAGTATTAATAAACTTAATAGTGAAATCTCACTAACACCTTTCAAAATAGAACACAATAAAAATATACAAGGCTCAATCACCTAATTTTTATGAGTCAGTAATACCTCTGCGATCGCCTGCGAAATGGGGTAGTGTGGTGGATATATCTCCAGCCAAAAAAATTCCCCGACTGGGTTAACTTCGAGGAATACATGGCGACCATCGGGCGTGATAATAATATCAATTGCTCCATAGTTTAAGCCAAAATAAGCCATCAGTTTGAGCAATTTTTTCTCAATATATTCTGGCAAATTGTAGGGTTGCCAATTTTTAACTAAGGCTCTTCCCTCTTTGCGCCAGTCGTAAGTAGCTCCTTCTAAGCTTTGGGAATCTACTGCGGCAGTAAATATGCGGTGTCCAACAATAGTTGTCCGCAACTCCAGCGCCTTGGGTACATTTTCTTGAAAGGTCATTGGACAAAAACGCAGTCCTTCCATATTCTCCAGATCATCATTTGTAATTGGAGTAGTAAACACAACATTTTCTCGTCCCTGATCATTATAGATAGCAAAGGAAGAAAGCATTTTGGTAACTATACCTTGCTTACACTCTTGAGCAAATTGCTTGACTGCTTGTGGATTGTTTGAAGTCAGAGTACGTGGAGTTACAAGACCAACTTCTCGTGCAACTTGCAATTGTAGTTGCTTATTATTAGCCCGGTCTACATTGGACATTTTATCAAAGTGGAATCCCTGAAGGCTGGCAATCATACCTCTGACTGTGGTGCGACATTCGTTAATTGACGCATCTCTGTATTGCTTGTCCATTGATTCGGGGATTTTTTGTCCGTAGCGCATCCGCCGATACCAAACTGAGGAGACCTCACTCAAATCTAGTTTCTGTTCGCCATCAGTAATAATTACCCGTTCAGTATCGCCGCAGTAAATATCTAACTTCACCTCGGTGGGATATCTGTCTGTATCAAAGCGAAATGCTTTTTCTCCTCTAGCCTCAATTTCTTTGATCACTAGAGGAATACTTTCGTTGTCTTTACTAAACGTGACTATTAATACGGTCATAAAAACTATGAAGTGTGAAGTATATAGACACCTTTTGGGTAGCTTGCCACAGGCTAATATCAAATATTAAATTTTTGATTATTCATTTTTTCTTTGAAGTAGGGCGTCTGCGATCGCACTTGCAATAGGCAAGTCTAAATTCTTTTCCAACATTCCCCACTCCCCCACAGGGTTTATTTCCAAAAAGACGTATTCCCCTGATGGTGTAACGATGAAATCTAAGGCTCCAAACAACAGCCCAAATTTCCCCATAAAGGCTTTGAGACGACTAACTACTTCATCAGGAAGTTGGTGGTGTTGCCATGCGCCAATATCAATACCAGGTTTACGCCAATCAACTTTGGCTGCTGCATACACATCTGCATTTAGCGCCCCCACAAATACATTACCATTCACATACACTACCCGTAATTCCTGTTGCTTTGGAATTTGCTCTTGAAAAACCATTGGGCAATAGCGCAGTGATTCGGCATCTTGTAAGTCTTCTTCCTTGACGATGCTGGTGTAAAGAAAAAACGAGGAGTTAGCTTCCATACTGCGGGAAAGAGCAGTTAAGAGCTTGCTCACCATTTTGCCGTTAACTTGCTGGAAAAACTCTCGTGCTGCTTGGGCTTTGTTGGTAACAAGAGTCTGGGGAATAACAAAACCTACTTCAGACGCAATCCGTAGTTGACGCAGCTTGTTACTTGCATAATCTATCCGCTCTAAATTATCTACCCAACAAGCTCCCTTGAGGCTGTCCCAAAAAGCATCTAAAGTTGCTTGTGATTCTCTAATGCAGGCTTCTCGGAACTTTGGCGCTAATTCTTGACTCAGTTCTGGTTCCCAAATACGGCGCATCCATACAGCTTGCACCTGCTCTGTGCTGATAGAGTGGTTGTTACATTCTATAGTGTGGTAGCTTTTAGACTTATCAAAATGTGCTGTTAATTGGACTTCTAGAGGAAACTTATCAGTATCTAGACGAAATGGTTGCACCCCTTTTTTTGATAAGGCTTCTGCCACTCTATCTATTGTGAAAAAATCACCACTGTGGGTGATTAATAAAACAACATCACGAGATAGGTGCATAAATATTTTTTCAGGATAATTTTAGGAGGTAGCTATTAAGTAATAGCAAACAGATTGCTTTCGATACCCAAAAATATTTGAAGAATTTAGGCGAATAGAAAAAGCAATCACCTCCATGTTTGGAAAAGGTAATATGAAAGCGATCGCCTACGGCGGGCGCTCTGCGCCATCGCGTTTATATGAGTAGTTTTCAGTTATTTGATAACTGCTACTCTATGAAATTATGATTCAGTCAATTACAAGGTATCTTTCCAACCAGAAAGGTACTTTCAGATGTAGAAGAGTAAATAAATTATCTATCTTCCAAATCTGAAGGATACTTGTAAGTCCAAGGAACCTCTGTTCCTTCAGTAGCTTGCTCTGACAAGAAACGCGCAAAAAATGGTATTGCTACGATATCCATTGTTTCTACTGTGTTTGTAGGCATAGAGTTTTCCTTAAAGTAAATTGATTTTTCAAGTAAAAATATATCATTAATTAAATATATTTTCAAGGTCAGTTAAGACAGTTAAGAAGCAATTATTCTAAGGTAGCTAGGAAAGTTAAGAAAGTTAAGAAAGTTAAGAAAAAACTATTTAATAATCATCAAATTAAGTAATCAAGATCATAGTAATTTTATTTGATTATTGAACAAGTAGGGGTGGCTTCTCCGAGATGATTATTAGTAATTAATAACATTTTTAAACCCGCCTCTACTTTTGCCTGTTTTCTTTGCTGTTAATTTCTTTCATACATAATTATGTTTAATAATAAACCAGATTCCTATACACACCAGTCATAAGTTATTAGTTAACAACAAAAACCCCAATTTTTTAAAAAAGTCGGGGTTCTGAGCAAGGACAATTTTTACAAATCAAAATAGAAGACTATTCTTTCACAGGTGATAATTGAACTGAACAGATTGTCTAACCGCTAAACTCTTAGCCATTTCAACACACTTGAGTTCTTGTCATAGCGGTACGTCAAGCCATCCCTAGTAATAACAGAATCTCCTTTGCTTGCCTTACTTCTAATAGTGCTAATGGAATAGTTAGTTAATTCACTTATTTCCTTATGAGTGAGCTTTTCACTTGTGATTGTTTCTGTCAATATTTGAGATTGATTTTGCAACTCATTATTAGGCGCGCTTTGAATATTTATTGCTTTTTGATTTCGATAATCCTGCACAGTCACAAGTTGCCAACTGGAATCTTGTGAAAGTTCCAAAACCCATTGATGATAATCAAACAGGCTTTCCCGATGCCCAACACTGATAAATGTTGTTTTCGTCGATTGTAACTTTTGATATAAACTTCCTTCATTTTGCAAATCTAAAGCACTCGTTGCTTCATCCAATATAGTAAAGCTAGGATGAGTAACTAACAGTCGTGCAAAAGCCAAGCGTTGTTGTTCTCCTATCGATAATATATTCTCCCAAGGAACTTCTGTATCAAAGCCATCGACTCGACTCAATAAGTTTTGTAGGTTGACCTGTTGCAAAACTTCTTTGAGTTCTGCATCAGTCATTTGACGACTGGTATTAGGATAGAGCAATTGTTCGCGCAAAGTTCCCAAAATTATGTAAGGACGTTGGGGTAAAAATAAAACTTCTTCTAATGGAGGTCGCACTAAACGGCCAGTTCCCGCATTCCACAAACCAGCGATCGCTCTCAATAAAGAACTTTTACCTCGACCACTTGGCCCAACAATCAATAAACCTTCTCCCGGTTGAACAGACAAGGACAAGTCTTCAACGATTACCTGTTCATAGTTAGGCGTTTGTAAGGTAACATTCTCAAAAGCAAGATGGTTTTCTTCTATTATTTTAATGGTGCTTACATTCTCCGGTTGTTTGGTCACTTCTTCTAACGCACTCGAAAACTCAGCTAAACGCTCAACGTAACTCGAAAAATTTCCAGAACTGCCAAATGCAGTTATTAGTTCTCCCAAAGCAGTAGCAAACATAAAGCTAGCTACACTAGCTTGTCCAACTTGTCCGAAATCAATTTCACCTTTAATATACAAAGGCGCAAGTATGAATAACATAAAAAGTTCTATGGCAACCTGATATGCTCTGTTAAAAATGTCTCTATTTCTCTCCCAATCAATCTTGCGTTTAATGTTTATTATCAATTTACTAAATCGGCGTTCAATTATATTTGATTCTTGTTTTTCTCCCCGAAAAAAAGCTATTGATTCAGCGTGAGTGCGAACATGAGTTAGGCAGTAATTATAGTCAGCTTTAGATTCAATTTCTGCTTGATTAATACTATTTAATTCCTGATTTAAGTAGACAGCAATCAAATTGCCCATAATCGTGTAAATAACCAGAGCAACAGCAATCTGTTGGGAAATTGACCAGATAATTGCTGTAAAAGTTATCATTTCCAGTACTTTTTCTAGAAAAGTAGCTGAAAAATAGAGGACATTACTGGTAATTGGTTCAATCTCTTGGGATAAACGTTGATCTGGGTTATCAATATCAGCTTTAAAATTAATTTTATAATAAGCACGATTGCTTAAATATTTATCTAAAATCTGATTATTAAGCCATTTGTACCAATCAAGAGCAATTTGTTTTCTAACAAATTTAGAAAATCCTAATAAAAGCGTTACCAAGACAAGTCCAGCAGCATAAAAGGATATAATATTAACAAATTTAGAATAATCTTTTTCCTGAAGTATGATATCAACTATGTAGCGATTAATAAAACTATTAAAAGCAGTTACACCTACAAATGCAATTATTAGCAATATTAGGAGAATAAGCATTCCCCATGCACGAATTACGTCTGAGAATGCTCTTTGTCCTGGCTTTGTTGGATACCAGTAAGGCCCAGCAATCACTTTGGCGTTTTCCCAGAATTGGATAAAATCTGAAAAAACATTCTTTGAGGGTTGAGCTTGAACAACTTGGGTTGGCATATTTGAGAAATAAATTAAAATCTTTTATCAGCTTTAATACTTTTTAGTGTTGAATGATCAGTAATAAGTACCGAATGAGTAACTCCAATCAGCGCTAATTTTTTAACTGATATTACCTAATTGTTGAGTGCGGCTCAAAGCGGCAAGCACTGCATTAGAAATAACAGTTCGCATACCACCTTTTTCTAACTCGTAAAGACCAGCAGCAGTCACTCCCCCAGGACTTGTTACCTTGTTTCGTAAAACTGCTGGATGTTCATGAGTCTGAAACATCAGTTCTACACTACCAGCAATCGTATGCAATGTTAGTTCTTGGGCTTGTGTGCGAGTTAAACCCATCTGAACGCCAGCATCAATCATCGCTTCGATGTAGAGAAACACGAATCCAGTCCCCGCGCTACTCAACGCCGTTGCCATATCAAGGTAATGTTCATTTTGGGTAGTAAATTCCTTACCTAATGCTTGTAAAATGACTTGGGTATGCGATCGCTGTATCTCTGTCACACTTGATGATGCACTCCACACTGTAGTCCCATGACCAACTTGTACTGCAATATTTGGCATTGTACGGACAACAGCAGGATGATTCAACCCTTGGCACAGAGATGAAATACTCGCTCCACTCACAATACTAATTACTAAAGCATTAGGTGGAATTTTATCCTTAAGCATACCCAGAACCTCTACCAAAACCTGCGGCTTCACCGCCAATATCACAATAGATGCGCCAAGAACCGCTTCTATATTGGAGGTTGTAGTACGTACTCCATATTCCCTTTCTAAATGAAGGCATCGCGCAGAAACTGGATCGCTGACTATAATTAGATCGGCTTTGGGAACAATTTTCGTTGATAACAATCTAGTAATTATCATTTCGCCCATCGTGCCACCGCCGATAAAGGCAATTTTTAAATCTGTGAGCATATTTTCTCCCGATTATCTAAGTCATTTAATATATTGTTGTCATTAAGATAAATTGGGCTGAATCACAGCTTTTAATACAGAGCCTTTCTCTACATCTGCCAGTGCTTGATTAATTTCTTGTAGTGTGTATGAACGGCTAATTATGCTTTCCCAAGCAATATTTTTACTGGGATCACTATGACGTTTTAGTAATTCAATCATTCTGTAAAAATGGCTGAAATCAATTCCCCAAGTTCCGCGAATATCAATATGCTTTAGATTAATTTCTAGGTGTGGATTGATGAGAATTTCACCCGTGTTTGTGTAATGCCCGACAATAACATAGCGACCTCCATTTCTGGTCATATTCAAGCCCTCTTTGACAGCAATGGGAATGCCTGTGGCTTCAATAGTGACATCAGCACCGTGTCCGTTTGTCAATTCCAAAACCCGCTCAATATGTTGTCGTGGCTCATCAGCCTTAATTGCAAGGGTTTCATCTACACCGAAGGATTTTGCAACTACTAATCGGCTCTCAAATTTATCAATTACAATTACTTTGCCCGCACCTGAGAGCAAAGCTAGAATTGCCGCACTCAAACCTACAGGTCCGCAACCCTGTACCACGACAACATCACCAATTTGAATCTGCGCTCGATCAATAGCGTGTAGTGCAGTTGGTAAGGCACATCCTCCAGCAATGAATTGTTTTGGTGAGACTTCTTCGGGTAGAGTTAGAACTTTAACTCCTGGTTTGAGGTAAATCAGTTCAGACCAACCACCCAGCAACCCATCTTTGGCTGAGTAGGTGACACCATAAACTTTGCGTTGGGGACAGCGAGTGGATGCTTTGGCTACTAGACAATACCAGCAGTTGTAACAGGTTTCGTGGACATCTAAAAAAGTAGCGATCGCTCCAGGCTGAATTAATTTACCATTGACATCACTAACTGCTCCACCTGTTTCCACCACACGACCAACTGAGAAGTGTCCAGGGATGATGGGATACGGTACTCCCTCTAAACGCCCATGTAGTAAATGTACATCAGTTCCACAAACCTCAGAATATAAGGTTTCAAGAATGATTCCACCCTTTTCTAGAATCGGCTCTGGTAATTGTTGCACTTCAACTGGTTGATTAGGTGCAGTCATCACAGCTGCTAAGGGCATGAATTATTTCCTCACTATGTTTACCAAATTGCTTCCTGCTTCTTAGTTATCTATCACATTCAAGACCACAAAATAATTTCACCGTTAGGTAGTAATCCGATCGCAGAAGTGAAAGTCACACGTTGTCCATCCATCGGTTCAACAGTGTGAAAGTTGCGTGTATTAAAAATGAACACATCTCCCACATAAGGTTGGAAGCTGATCATGTCTGCATCTGCAATTACTGTATCACCATAGCCGTAGGAATCGAGTTTATATTGCTCATCTCCTGGTTGGCACTGGCGATCGTAAATGCGTGTTTGACCATGATTGTTTGGAGAAAATTTCAAGTACAAATTCCAAGAAAGTTGATTAATAACTGTACCAATTTCCCATTTTGATTGTTCTAATGGAGCATAATCAATATGAAGTTGAGTACCCTGCTCTATTTTTCTGATCAGTCCTGCATAATAACTACCATAGAGTGGTTCCGAAGCAATTCGTACAGTCGCGCCTGTACACTCTCGAATTTTCACCATTAAGCGTTCTAATGGATTAAAAGAGGCTGCCATAATGCAGTCTCTTAATTTAGTTGTGCGTTCTACTGCTTGAAAATAAGCTGCTTTACTAATGCGATTATATTCAAAGACTGTGATACCAATTCGCTCAATCTTGGGATTCACATTCTGATAGCAATCGAAGTTGAATAATTCAGCTTGATTGACTAACATCTCACACTCTTGGGCTGTAGCAAATTCCTTTAGCCGAATTAAAGGAATTCGGTTTTCCAACAGCATTCTTAAAGACTCTCGAGTTAAGGGATACTCTTGCTTTTTGTCCCAAACCTTGGATTTAATCTGGTTAGAAGTAGCAGTCATAATACAATTCCTTACATTTAAATTTCAACTCAAATGAACTCACTTAATATCTACGGGATGTGGGTTAGATAAAAACTTGATAGGCCGAATCTGATTATCAAAATCAGGTTTATATTTATCGCCTCTAACTTCTTGTGCTTGCTCAATACAAGCTTTCAACTGTTCCGCTAAGACCTGAACATGGGGCAGATTCATCATCGTCACATGATTACCTGGGACAAAATGGACATTCACTGGTTCGGCAGAAAATTTGCTCCAGCCCCAGTGTAAATCCTGCAAAATATCAGAAAGTACTTCACTATTAGATTCATCAACCTTGACGATATTCTCCTTGGCGCGTAAGAGAGTAATTTTGGTTGGATAAATCTCTTGTGGTACATAATTGACTACAGCGTTAGCTTTGAGCAGTTGCACCATATTATTAAGCTGCGTAATTTCATCGTCAGGAGGTAATATATCAGCATTCTTTAACCTTTCTAGAACGTATTTAAGCTGATCTTCCCAAAGCATAGATTGAAGAGTATCAACAGAACAATCCATCTTTTTCCCGTAAACAACTTCGATTGTGTCTGCTAATTCAGCTAACCATTTAGTGTTATCCAAATCAAAAGCTGATGGATTTTTCTGATGAAATGGTGCTGTAGTATCAAGAATGGCAACTAAAGCAACCTTATGACCTTTACGAAGTAACTGCTGCGCCATTTCAAAGGCTAATTTACCGCCAAAAGAATGCCCTGCTAAAAAATACGGACCCTGCGGTTCAACAACTAAGAGTTCTTGAATATAACGGGCGGCTACATCCTCAACTTGGGTAATTAGTTCTCCTGCTTCACTAGGAGCAATTGCTTGGAAACTGTAAAATGGTTGGTCTGAACCCAGACAACGGGCTAAATCATACAAATAAAAGGGATAGCCCGCAGCCCCTGGAAGACAAAACAAAGGTGGCTTAGAACCGTGCGGCTGAAGTATTACCAAGGGAGATCCAGTCTTAGAATCTGAATCGAATGGTACAATAGTTGCCAATTGTTCAATAGTTGGATTTTGGTAAAGGCTGGCGATCGCAATATTTTTACCAAACTGCTGTTTAATTTGAGCCATTAAGTAAGGAGTTAAAAGAGAGTGACCACCGAGGTCAAAGAAATTATCTTTTACTCCCACCTTGTCAACTTTCAAAATTCTTGACCAGATTTGCGTTAGTTCCAGTTCTACTTGGTTGCGTGGAGCTACATATTTGTCTGAATTACTGCTGTGTAAATCCGGTGCAGGCAATGCACGGCGGTCTACTTTGCCGCTAGGAGTTAGTGGCATCTCTTCCAATATCACAAAAGCGCTTGGCACCATGTAGTCTGGTAGCTTTGCTTTCAGGAATTGCCGTAGTTCGCTGATTGTGGGTGTAGAGTTCTGATGTGCTACCACGTAGGCAATTAGCCTTTTATCACCTGGCGTGTCTTCGCGGGCAATGATACAACATCCCTCCACATCTCCATGCTGGCTCAGTACTGCTTCAACTTCTCCCAATTCAATCCGGAAGCCTCGCACCTTAACCTGATTGTCAATACGTCCCAGGTATTCAATGTTGCCATCTGGTAAATAGCGTGCTAAATCCCCTGTTTTGTAGAGGCGTGAATGCCTGTCAGTGCTAAAGGGGTTGGAGATGAATTTCTCAAGTGTTAACTCTGGTCGGTTGAGGTAGCCTTGCGCCAAAGAGACACCACCAATGTGCAATTCTCCTGCTACACCCACGGGTACAGGCTGTAGATACTTATCCAGGATGTAAATTTGCGTGTTAGCAATGGGACGACCAATAGGAGGCAGTAGCGGCCAAGCCTCTACTGGATCAGCCAAAGTAAAAGTGATGATTACATGGCTCTCCGATGGCCCATAATGATTGTGCAAAGTACAATCATTTAATTTGCTTAACCATTGAGAAATCGCGGGAGTAATCTGCAACTGTTCCCCAGCAGTAATGATTTCCCGCAGATGACTATTAACTAATTCACTACCAACAGCGACTTCAGCTAGTTGCTGTAAGGCAACAAAGGGAACAAACAGTCTCTCAACAGCTTTTTCTTGGAGAAAACCTAACAAAGCTGAGGTATCTCGGCGCAATTCCTCCGTAATTAAGAACAATGTGCCTCCCGAAAACCAGGTAGAAAACATTTCTTGAAAGGAGACATCAAAGCTAATAGGAGCAAATTGCAGTGTTTTTGCTCCAGTGGAAATTGTATTATTTTGCAGTTGCCACAGAATCAAATTGCAAAGAGCAAGCTGATTCATGGCTACACCTTTAGGTTGGCCTGTAGAACCAGAGGTATAAATTACATAAGCCAAATTAGTTGCTTGCACAGCAGAGATGAGATTATCCTGACTCGACTGAGAAATCACTTGCCAGTCAGTATCTAAAAAGACAAGGTGAGCTTGATGCTGAGGTAATCTGTCGAGGAGTGAATGTTGGGTTAGCAACACTGAAACTTGAGCATCTTCTAACATGAAAGCCAAACGCTCTTGAGGGTAGTTTGGATCGAGTGGCACATAAGCCCCACCAGCTTTGAGAATTCCTAACAGTCCCACAAGCATCTCTAGCGATCGCTCTACACAAATGCCTACCAGCACATCTGCGGACACTCCCAAAGACTTCAGGTAGTGCGCCAACTGATTTGCACGACAGTTCAATTGTTGGTAATTCAGTTGTTGATTTTCAAACTCCACCGCCACTGAATTGGGTGTACGCTCTACTTGTTCCTCAAACAACTGATGGATAGATTTATCACGGGGATAATCCGTCAGAGTATTGTTCCATTCAATTAATAACTGCTGTTGCTCTGTCTGTAACAGCAAAGGCAATTGCGAAATCCGCTCCTCTGGGTTAGCAACAATTCCAGAGAGCAATGTCATAAAATGACCAGTCATCCGTTCAATTGTGCTGGCATCAAATAAGTCAGTGTTATATTCCCATACACCCACCAGTCCATTACTTGTGTTCTGTATTGATAAAAACAAATCAAACTTGGCAGTTGCGCTTTCTACTGGCAAAGAACTGATAGTTAAGTCAGCAAGCTCTATCTCAGACATAGGCACATTCTGGAGGGCAAACATGACTTGGAAAAGTGGTGTATGACTGAGATCCCGTTCTGGCTGCAATACTTCTACTAGCATTTCAAAAGGTAAGTCCTGATGAGCATAAGCATCTATTGCCATCAATCGAACGCGACCAAGTAATTCGTTAAAGCTGCGATCGCCTGATAAGTCAGCACGTAACACTAAAGTATTGACAAAAAAGCCAATTAACCCCTCAATTTCATTACGATTACGGTTTGCAATTGGCGAACCCACCAAAATATCTTCCGTACCTATGTAGCGGTAAAGTAGCGTATCAAACGCTGCCAACAACGTCATGAACAAAGTAACCCCTTGCTCCTGGCTCAGTTTTGTCAGCTTATTGCTTAACTCAACTGAGAGTGCAAACTCAAGATGTCCACCAGCGAAAGTCTGCACAGATCCTCTGGGTCGATCTGTTGGTAGGGACAACAAGGCTGGTGCAGCTTTTAGTTGTTGTTGCCAGTAACTTAGTTGAGTTTGCAGTACCGAGCCTTGCAACCAATTTCTTTGCCAGATAGCAAAATCTGCATACTGAATCGATAGTGGTGTTAAAGGTGACGGCTCACCTTGAGAGTAAGCGTTGTACAGTGCTGCTAGTTCTTGAATAAACACACCCATTGACCAGGCATCAGAGACAATATGGTGCATACATACACTCAAAACGTGTTCTGTCTCGGACAGCACAATTAATGTTGCCCTAACTAATGCTTGGTTTGCTAAGTCAAACGGTTGATTAGCTTGTTGTTGCGCTAATTGCTGTGTAGCAATTTCTTGTTCGGTTATTTCTGCTGAGGCAGAGGCTTCGCCAACGTCTTCGCTCAGTAAAAGTGTTGATAAATGGTTCAAGTCAACTACTGTTACTGTCCAATTCGTTTGTGTTTGAATAAGTTGAGTTGGTTGTCCATTAACGGTTACAAAATTGGTGCGTAAGGCTTCGTGGCGATTAATGATTTCATACAAGCTTTGTTCTAAGGCAACTTGATTAAGTGTTCCGACTAGACGCAAAGCCATAGGAATGTTGTATATGGCACTGTTCGGCTCGAACTGGTCTAAAAACCAAAGACGCTGTTGAGCATAAGACAGTGGTAATTCTGCATTCTCTGCCCTTGGTAAGATGGGTGGAGAAACCAATTCTAAGTCTTGTTGCTGCAATTGCTCAATCGAACGCGCCAATTCGGCAACTGTTGTTTTGGCAAAGAACTCACGCAATGGTAGTTCTACTTTGAAAATGTTGCGGATACGTGAAACTAGTTGCGTTGCTAGCAGTGAGTGTCCCCCAAGTTCAAAGAAGTTATCATATATGCCTACTTGGTCTACTTTCAGGGCTTGTGTCCAAATTTGCGTCAGGATTTCTTCAATCGGAGTGCGCGGGGCGACAAAACTTATTTCCAGTCCCTCACGAGAGTCTGGCGCTCTCAATGCGCGACGGTCTACCTTGCCGTTGGGAGTCAGAGGTAAAGACTCTAGCATCACAAAAGCATGAGGTATCATGTATTCTGGCAGTTGACTAGAGAGGAAGGATCGCAACTGGCTGATTGTAGGTGGATGCTGTTTATGTCCTACCACGTAGGCAACTAAGCGTTTATCACCTGGATGAGCTTCACGGGCAATAACACAAGCTGTCTGCACATCGCTATGTTGGTTCAGTAATTCTTCAATTTCTCCCAACTCGATACGGAAGCCACGGATTTTTACCTGATTGTCGATGCGTCCCAGGTATTCAATGTTGCCATTTGGTAAATAGCGTGCTAAGTCTCCGGTTTTATATAATTTACTCTCTCCTGCTCCCTTAAACGGGTTGGGAATAAATTTTTCTTTTGTCAACTCTGGACGATTAAGGTAGCCTCGTGCCAACCCCAAACCACCAATGTGCAATTCACCTGGTACACCAATCGGTACTGGTTGCAGATATTCATCTAAAATATAAACCTGGACATTGGCGATCGCCTTACCAATAGATATTTTATTGTCATCTTCAGTGCATTTTGCGATTGTGGCACAGACACTAGCCTCTGTTGGCCCGTAGGCATTGAAGAAGTTTCTGCCAGCAGACCATTCTCTGATTAATTCAGCTGAACTTGCTTCTCCCGCTACAATTATTGTTTGCAGTGCCAACAGTTCCGACCCAGACATAACTGCTAACGCCGATGGTGGTAGGGTGATATGGGTAATGCTGCGATCGCTTAATTGCTCAATTAATGGCTTCCCAGGCAATAGAGAGTCTTTTGTTCCCAGATACAGCGTTGCACCTGAACCCAAAGCCATCAAGATTTCTGAGATGGAAGCATCAAAACTGAAGGAGGCAAACTGAAGAACGCGACTATCCGAAGTCAAGCCAAAAGTTTGAATCTGAGCTTGAGCTAGGTTGCATAATCCCTTATGCTCAACCATCACACCTTTAGGTTTACCTGTTGAACCAGAAGTGTAAATCAGATTAGCTAGATGAAAAGCTTTGACTTCACTTGTTGGGTTATCTTGATTGTTTTGGGCAATTTTTTCCCAAGCTTCATCTAAACAGATAAGTTTTGCTTGATGCTCAGGAAGTCTGTCAATAAGTCGCTGTTGAGTCAACAGTATGGAAACTTGAGCATCTTCTAACATGAAAGCCAAACGCTCAGTAGGATACTCTGGGTCAAGTGGTAGGTATGCTCCGCCTGCCTTGAGAATCCCCAACAGTCCCACTACCATTTCTATTGAGCGTTCCACACAAATACCCACCAGCGTATCTGGTTTTATACCCAAAGACTTGAGGTAGTGCGCCAACTGGTTAGCACAACTATTTAACTGGTGGTAAGTTAGTTGTTGATTTTCAAACACCACAGCTACAGCATTGGGTGTACGCTCAACCTCCTCCTCAAACAACTGATGAATACACTTATCAACAGGATAGTCTGCTTGAGTATTGTTCCATTCAACTAATAACTGCTGTTGCTCTGTCTGAGACAGCAAAGGCAATTGCGAAATCCGCTCCTCTGGATTAGCAACAATTCCAGAGAGCAATGTCACAAAATGCCCACTCATCCGCTCAATTGTGCTGGCGTCAAATAAGTCAGTGTTATATTCCCATATCCCCACTAGTCCAGTAGCTGAGTTGTGCATTGATAAAGTTAAATCAAACTTAGCAATTGTGCTTTGGGCGCTCAATGAACTGATAGTTAAGCCAGCAAGTTCTACTCCAGACATGGGCGTATTCTGGAGGACAAACATCACTTGGAATAGTGGTGGATGGCTGAGATCCCGTTCTGGTTGTAATGCCTCAACTAGCATTTCAAATGGCAACTCTTGATGAGAGTATGCTCCTAGAGCTATTTGCCGAACGCGAGAGAGTAATTCGCTAAAACTGGGATTGCCTGATAAGTCAGTACGCAACACTAAAGTATTGACAAAAAAGCCAATTAACCCTTCAATTTCACTGTGTTCGCGGTTTGCGATCGCAGACCCTACCAGAATGTCTAATTCTCCTGTGTAGCGGTAAAGTAGGGTATCAAAGGCTGCCAAAAGTGTCATGAACAAAGTCACCCCTTGTTTCTGGCTCAGTTGTGTCAGCTGATTACTTAACTCAACTGAGAGCGCAAACTCTTGAATTGCGCCAGCGAAAGTCTGCACAGCAGGTCTTGGTCGGTCTGTGGGTAGGGACAACAAGGCTGGTGCATCTTTTAGTTGTTGTTGCCAGTACGAGATTTGATTTTGCAGTACCTCCCCTTGCAACCACTCTCTTTGCCAAATGCCAAAATCTGCGTACTGAATCGGCAGTGGTGTTAAAGGTGACGGTTCACCTTGGGAATAAGCATTGTACAGTGCTGCTAGTTCTTGGACAAATACACCCAATGACCAGGCATCAGAGACAATATGGTGCATACACAGTAACAATATGTGTTCTGTCTTGGACAGCACAATTAATGTCGCTCTGATTAATGCTCCCTCTGCCAAGTCAAAATGCTGAATTGCTTGTTGTTGCGCTAATTGCTGTGTAGCGATTTCTTGTTCGCTTGGTGGCAGATGTTCGCACTCAACAACTGAAACTGTCCAATTAATTTGTGCTTGAATGACTTGAGAAGGTTTTCCATCAACCGTAATGAAATTAGTGCGTAATGCTTCATGACGATCAATAATTTCTTGAAAGCTTTGTTCTAAGGCAGCCCGATTGAGATTTCCCACTAGACGCAAAGCTAAAGGGATGTTGTATATGGCACTGTTCGGCTCTAACTGGTCTAAAAACCACAAACGCTGTTGAGCATAAGATAGGGGTAATTCTTCAGTCATCATCTTTTGCTCCTTGGTAGAATGCGTGGAACAGTTAGGTCTGAGTTTTGTTGCTGTAACTTCTCGATTGATGGTGCTAATTCAGCTATGGTCGGGGTATTGAACAATTCGTGTAAAGGGAGTTGGACTTTAAAGCGATCACGGATGCGTGAAAGTACTTGTGTTGCTAGTAGCGAGTGTCCCCCAAGTTCAAAGAAGTTATCGTGTATGCCTACTTGCTCTACTTTCAGCACTTGTGACCAAATTTGTGCCAGTATTTCTTCAATCGGAGTGCGCGGGGCTACATATTTGTCTTTGATTTCGCTGTGTAAATCTGGTGCGGGTAAAGCGCGACGGTCTACTTTGCCGTTGGGAGTGAGTGGCATTGATTCCAACATCACAAAAGCGTTTGGCACCATGTAGTCTGGTAGCTTTGCTTTCAGAAATTGCCGTAGTTCATTGATTGTGGGTGTATGCTGATGCGGCACGACGTAGGCAACTAAGCGTTTATCACCTGGGGTATCTTCGCGGGCAGTGACTACAGATGCCTGCACATCATCATGTTGGTTGAGTAATGCCTCAATTTCTCCCAACTCGATGCGGAAACCGCGAATTTTTGTTTGGTTGTCAATGCGTCCCAGGTATTCAAGATTACCATCAGGCAACCATCTGGCTAAATCGCCAGTTTTGTAGATTCGTTCTTTTTTACCAAATAAGTCGAGTTCGATGAATTTTTCAGCTGTGAGTTCGGGACGGTTGAGATAGCCACGGGCTAAACCAGCCCCGGCAATACAAAGTTCCCCAGGAATGCCGACAGGCAGGAGTTGGTTTTGGTTGTCTAAAATGTAAATACGTACATTGGCAATTGGCTGTCCGATTAATAAATCACCCGCCAGATCCCTTTTTCCAGTTGCTTCGTAGACACAACACCCGACAACCGCTTCTGTCGGCCCATATTCGTTAATCAGGCGGGTATTGGGGGCATGAGTCAACCACGGGATTATTTGGTTAGCGTGTAATGCCTCACCGCCTAAAACAAAGGCATTGACCCGATTCGGCATTGTATCAGGCTCAATTTGCTGATTGAGTATTTCTAGATGCGAAGGTGTGATTTTGACCAGGGATAGATGATTATTTTGTTTAACAATGTCTGCTAGAAGCTGCAATTCTTGTTTTTCTCTTACCAAGATGGTGGTACGCCCACAAATTAGCGGGAGGTACAGTGATGTAATGGTTGCATCAAAGCTAAGAGAAGACTGCACAGGTGTACCTTGTCCTTCTGCTACTGCGTAGTAGTCTTTTGCCCAGTGTAAATAGTTACTTAAACCCCGATGCAGTAGTTGTACCCCTTTGGGTTGCCCTGTAGAGCCTGATGTATAGATCACATAAGCTAAATCATCGGGTTGACTTTGCCGACTGGGGTTCTCTGTAGATTGGTTGGCAAAGTTATCGCGATCTAAACACAGTATCAAAGGAGATTGCGGAAAAGTTTCTGTATTCCCAGTCCCTGATCCCCAATCCCCAGCCCCCAATTTGAGTTGACTATGGGTGAGCAAAACCTTTGCCCCACAGTCTTCGAGCATGAAACGAATCCGCTCTTGTGGGTAGTTAGGGTCAATTGGCACATAAGCCCCACCCACCTTGAGAATGCCCAACAGTCCCACTACCATTTCTATTGAGCGTTCCACACAAATACCCACAAGTACATCTGCGGACACTCCCAAAGACTGCAAGTAATGTGCCAACTGGTTAGCACGGCAGTTCAACTGGTGGTAAGTGAGTTGTTGATCTTCAAACACAACTGCCACAGCATCAGGTGTGCTATCTACCTGCTCCTCAAACAACTGATGGATGCACTTTTCTTGCGGATAATCCGCCTGAGTATCGTTCCATTCAACTAATAATTGCTGTTGCTCTGTCTGTGACAGCATAGGCAATTGTAAAATCCTCTGCTGTGGGTTGGCAACAATTCCCTCAAGCAATATTTGGAAATGTCCTAACAAGCGAGTAATTGTTGCATCATCAAAGCGGCTAATATCATAGCTAATCTTCACCAACAATTGCTTCCCAACAGCAGCAACTAAAGTCAGAGGATAATTAGTTTGTTCAATGCCGTGAATCTTGTCTATAGAGAAACTGTAATTGTGCGATGCCTTCGGCGGCTGGCTACGCACTGCCTCATCAACTGGATAATTCTCAAAGACAACAATGCTCTCGAACAAAGGCGTTCCTCTGTTGATTTCACTCTTACCTTGAATCTCCACCAATGAGCTATATGAATATTGCTCAGATTCAACTTGTTGTGCCTGTAAATCCTTCAACAAAGCCAACACTTGGGTATCGTCTGAAACTTGAACTCGCACTGGCAAGGTGTTGATAAATAGTCCCACCATCGACTCGATACCAACAAGAGATGGCGGACGACCGGATACAGTCGCACCAAAAACTACATCAGTTTCTTGGCTGTAGCGGCACAGCAGTAATGCCCAAGTTGCTTGCACCAGATTATTGATCGTCAGTTGATGCTTCCGTGCAAAAGTTTGGACTGCGGCTGTCGCTTGCACTGTAAGTTGGATTTGTTGTTCGCTATAGCTAGAATCTAACTTTTTGCGGTTTGATGATTGTTTTTTATCAACACTCAAAGGAGTGGGTGCGGTAAAACCTTGGAGTTTTTCTCTCCAAAATTGTTCAGCTTGGGCTAAGTCTTGTTTCTGTAGCCAAGCAATGTAGTCGCGGTAGCTTTGAGTTGGTTTAACTGTCTTAGTTTCACCCTGAGAAATTGCTTGATAAAAGTACAATAAGTCTTTGAAAACCAAAGGCATCGACCAGCCATCAAGCAATAAGTGATGAGAACTCCAAATAAATTGATAACTATCAGCACTCAATTGAATGAGACTCAGATGTATCAGTGGTGGTTGAGATAGTTGGAAACCTTGTTTTCGCTGTGAGTGCAACAAAAGCTCTAATTGCTGTTGTTGATCTTGTGCAGATAGCTGTTGCCAATCATGGCTGTTGAGGTTAACATCCACCTGCCGATACACTACTTGAAGTGGCTCGGCTAATTGCTCCCAAACAAAAGCAGTCCGCAAGATTGAATGCTGTGCTACCACTTGCTGCCAAGCTTGCTCAAAAGCTGCCACGTTCAACTTTCCACTCAAAGTTAAACTTAACTGCTGAAAATATACTCCTGAGTCTGGAGCGTACAAACTCTCAAACAGCATACCCTGTTGGGTTGGCGAGAGCGGGTAAATATCTTCAATATTTCTGGAGTTAGTTTTGCCTGATTGATTTTTGAATACTAAACTTGCCAACAGTTGGTCTATTTCTGGCTGATTGAGCTTGACTAGCGAGAAATCTGAAGGTGTATAACCTCCACTCTCTGGTGATGAACAATGAGCAATTAGTCCAAGCAATGTCTTGATAAATTCTTGTGCCAGACTTTCGATTGTGGCGTGCTGGTGGATATTTGGGCTGTAAGTCCAATTTATTTGTAACCGTTCTTCAGTAATAACGCTGTTGATATCTAGTAGATGAGCGCGGTTGTTCTGCAAACCGTGGCTGTGTCCCGTAGACTCACTAGCTAGCTGCATCCAAGAAGATGTATTAAGCAGTTGGTCAAATTGACCCAAATAATTAAAACTGATTTCTGCTTGCGGTAATGCCTGTAGTTGGGCAGCAATTTCTGCATCCTGACTCAGATAACGCAATAAGCCATTACCAATTCCTTTATTAGGAATAGCCCGCAGTTGTTCTTTGACAGATTTTAAGGCATCGGCTGGATTTTCTGTTGCTCCCAGTTTCAAAAGTACAGGGAAGATGGTTGTAAACCAACCGATAGTGCGTGACAAATCTACATCATCAATAATATCTTCCCGCCCATGACCTTCTAAGTTGAACAGCACACTCTTAGAGTTAGTCCATCTGCTCAAAACCAGCGCCAAGGCAGTCAGTAGCACATCGTTAATCTGAGTGTTGTAAGCTTTTGGCACATCTTGCAGTAAGGCACGAGTTTGCGCTTCATTTAACGACACTGTTACTGTACTAGCTGCTTCAACAGTGTTTGCCCCTTTATAGTCCACTGGGATAGGAGGAACTGCGGCGCGAGATTCATTCAACCAATAAGCCACCTCGGATTTGAGAGTTTCTGACTGTGCATATTTGGTTAATTTGTTAGACCAATCTTTGAAAGAAGTTGTTTTAGCAGGCAGTGCGATCGCTTTACCGTGAGCAAGTTGCTGGTAAGCTGTTTGCAAATCTTCTAACAATATTCGCCAAGAAACACCGTCAACTACCAAGTGGTGGATAACGATGAGTAATCGCGCCCTCCTGTCAATACCCAGATAGAAAAAGGCGACTTGCACTAGATTCTCTGACAGATTCAAACTCGCCTGTAAGCAAGTTGCGCTAGCTTCAATCGCAGTTTTTTGCTCATTCTGTGGGAGTGCCGATAAGTCTACATAAGAGAAAGCAACGCTATCAGTCACAGCAGAGTGAATTTGCTGCCAAGTAGAGTCAGTTTGTGTAAAACGTAGGCGCAGAGCATCATGATTTACTAGTAATTGCTGCAATACTTGTTTTAATAACTCTGGTTTGAGGTCAGATGGTACTGAAAGCAGAAATGATTGATTAAAGTGATGCGGTTGTTGTAAATTTTGCTCAAAAAACCAGTGTTGAATTGGCGTTAGAGGTAATGTCCCTGTTACCAAACCTTGTTCTATTTGAATAACACTCGCTACATTTGCCACTATGGCCAATTCTGCAATTGTTTGATGTGCGAATAATTGCTTGAGAGTCAGTTGCAATTCTGCAAGCTTTGCTCTATTGATGATTTGAAGACTGAGAATAGAATCTCCACCGAGTTCAAAGAAGTTATCGTGAACTCCTACTTGCTCTACTTTGAGAACTTCTGCCCAAATCTGCGCTAATATTTCTTCGATTTGATTGCGTGGGGCTACAAAACTGACTTCTAGTTCTCCACGAGAGTCTGGTGCTTTTAATGCGCGGCGGTCTACCTTGCCGTTGGGAGTAAGAGGCAAGGACTCCAGCATTACAAAAGTATGTGGCACCATGTAAGTAGTCAGTTGGTTAGACAGAAAGGAGCGCAACTGGCTAACTGTAGGTGTCTGTCCTAGATGTGGTACTACGTAGGCGACTAGGCGTTTATCACCTGGGGTATCTTCGCGGGCGATAACACAAGATGCTTGCACATCCTCATGTTGGCTCAGGACTGCTTCTATTTCTCCCAACTCAATGCGGAAACCACGTATTTTTACTTGATTGTCAATTCGTCCCAGGTATTCAATTGTGCCATCGGTTAGATAACGTGCTAAGTCACCAGTTTTATAAAGGCGCGAATGAGAGTCTGTGCTAAAGGGGTTAGAGATAAATTTCTCTTGTGTCAATTGTGGGCGGTTAAGGTAGCCTTTTGCTAAACCTAAACCACCGATATGCAATTCTCCTGCTACACCTACAGGAACTGGTTGTAAGTGTGAATCTAAAATGTAAAATTGAGTGTTAGCTATGGGACGACCAATGGGTGCGATTGCGCAGAGCGCAGCGCCAGAGGCGATCGCACTTTTACCTTCTAGTTGCGTTGACTCATTCCTAAGTTGACAAATACTCGACCAAATTGTAGTTTCTGTCGGCCCATAGAGATTCCATACCTGGGCACCAGTTTCTAGTAATTGATGGGCTAATTGAGGTGGTAAGGCTTCTCCCCCACACAAGATTTTCATTCCCAACAGTTGAGTAGATAAGCCGGAAGCTACCAGCATTTGCCAAGTGGCTGGAGTCGCTTGCATCACTGTTGTGCTTGAGTGCTGTAACTTTAGTAACAGCCTAGCGCCATCCCTGGCGACTTCACGCCCAATTACTACTACCTTTGCTCCTACTATGAGTGGCAGATACAGTTCCAAAGCCGCAATATCAAAGGATATGGTAGTAACGGCACAGAAAGTATCAGAGTCAGTTAATCCTGGACAATGACTCATGGAAGCTAAAAAGTTGACTACACTGCTGTGGTTAACTTGAACTCCTTTTGGCTGGCCTGTGGAACCTGAAGTATAAATTACATAAGCCAAGTTTTCTGGTTTGCTGCCAGTGAGTGGATTTTCTCGACTGTGTTGCTCAATGAGTTGGCGATCGCTATCCAAACATACTACCTGTGCGGTATGCTCTGGCAAAGATTCCAATAATGATTGCTGAGTTAACAACACTGACAGCGCCGCATCATCTAATATGAAACTCAAACGTTGTTGGGGATAGTCTGGATCAAGTGGCACATAAGCCCCACTCGCCTTGAGGATGCCCAGTAATCCCACAACCATTTCTATGGAGCGCTCCACACAAATACCCACCAGCACATCTGCGGACACTCCCAAAGACTTAAGGTAGTGCGCCAACTGGTTAGCGCGACAGTTTAATTGGTAGTAAGTAAGTTGTTGGTTTTCAAATATAACCGCTACAGCATCGGGGGTGCGCTGAACTTGCTCCTCAAATAACTGATAGATGCACAAATCTTGTGGATAATCTACCTGAGTATCGTTCCACTCCACTAATAATTGATGTTGTTCAACTTCTGTGAGCAGGGGCAATTGTGAGATTTGCTGTTCTGGGTTAGCAATAATTCCCTCAAGCAATGTCACAAAATGACCCGTCATGCGCTCAATTGTGCCCGCATCAAACAAGTCTGTATTATATTCCCACACACCCACCAATGCATCAGCAGTGTTCTGCATTAGTAAGGTAATATCAAACTTGGCACTTGTGCTTTCTGGCATCAATGGAGTGACACTTAACCCAGCCAACTCTACTCCAGATAAAGGCACATTCTGAAGTGCAAACATCACTTGGAACAGTGGTGTATGACTGAGGTCTCTTTGTGGTTGTAATGCTTCCACCAGCATTTCAAAAGGCAAATTTTGATAAGTGTATGCCTCCATTGCCATTTCTCGAACACGAGTCAGTAATTCACTAAAGCTCGGATTACCTGCTAAATTGGTACGCATCACTAAGGTGTTGACAAAAAAGCCAATTAACCCTTCTATCTCACTGCGATCGCGGTTAGCAATGGGAGATCCCACCAAAATGTCTTCTGTACCTGTGTAGCGGTAAAGCAGGGTATCATAAGCTGCCAACAGCGTCATAAACAAGGTTACTCCTTGCTTTTGACTTAGTTGTATCAATCCTTGAGTGAGCTTCTGTGAGAGTGCAAACTCTTGATGTGCGCCAGCGAAAGTCTGCACAGCAGGTCTTGGTCGGTCTGTGGGTAGGGACAACAAGGCTGGTGCATCTTTGAGTTGCTGTTGCCAGTAGCTCAGTTGGCTTTGCAGTACGCCTCCTTGCAACCATTGTCTTTGCCACAGTGCAAAATCTGCATACTGAATCGGCAGTGGTGTTAAAGGTGACGGTTGAGCTTGAGAATAAGCCTTGTACAGTGCTGCTAGTTCTTGAAGAAACACACCCATTGACCAGCCATCAGAGACAATATGGTGCATACACACTAATAAGATGTGTTCTGTCTCGGACAGCACTAGTAATGTCGCCCTAACTAATGCTTGATTTGCCAGGTCAAAAGGCTCAATAGATTGTTGTCGCGCTAATTGCTGTGTAGCGATTTCTTGTTCAGTTACTTCTGCTGAGGCAGAGGCTTCGCCAACGACTTCGCTCAGTACAAGTGTTGATAAATGCTTCAAGCTAACAACTGAAACTGTCCAATTCGTTTGCTTTTGAATAATTTGAGTTGGTTGTTCATTAACGGTTACAAAATTGGTGCGTAATGCTTCGTGGCGATTAATGATTTCATGTAAACTTTGTTCTAGGGCAACTTGATTAAGAGTTCCGACTAGACGTAAAGCTAAGGGGATGTTGTATAAGGCACTGTTCGGCTCGAACTGGTCTAAAAACCAAAGACGCTGTTGAGCATAAGACAGTAGTAATTGAGCATTCTCTGCCCTTTGTGTGATGAATGGTGTAAAAAGTTCTAAGTTCTGTTGCTGCAATTGCCCAATCGATTGCGCCAATTCGACAACTGTTGCTGAGGCAAACAATTCACGCAATGGTAGTTCCACTTTAAAAATGTTGCGGATACGTGAAACCAGTTGTGTTGCTAGTAGTGAGTGTCCCCCAAGTTCAAAGAATTTATCATATATACCTACAAGCTCTAGGTTCAGCACTTGTGCCCAAAGGAGCGCCAGCATTTCCTCAATGGGTGTGCGCGGGGCGACATATTTTTCTAGCAGTGTGATGTCTAAATCTGGTTTTGGTAAGGCGCGGCGGTCAACTTTGCCGTTCGGAGTCAGGGGTAAGGATTCCAAGATTACAAAAGCACTTGGCACCATGTATTCTGGCAGCTTTGTTTTGAGGAATTGTCGTAGTTCGCTGATTGCGGGTTTACAGTCCTGATGTGCTACTACGTAGGCGACTAAACGTTTATCACCAGGGCTATCCTCACGGGCGATGACACAAGATAACTGCACATCACTATGTTGGCTCAATACTGCTTCAATTTCGCTCAACTCAATGCGAAAACCACGTATTTTTACTTGGTCGTCAATGCGTCCAACGTATTCTATATTGCCATCATTTAAATAGCGTGCTTTATCCCCAGTTTTGTAGAGGCGGTCAGAAGAGACGGAGGGGCAGAGGTGCGGAGGGGCAGAGGGGAAAGACGGTTGCAATTTATCTTTTGCTCCCCTGCTCCTCTGCTCCCCTGCTCCCCTGCTTCGACTAAAGGGGTTGGAAATGAATTTTTCTTGTGTTAACTCTGGACGGTTAAGGTAGCCTCTTGCTAATCCTGCACCACCAATGTGCAATTCTCCTGGTACACCTACAGGTACTGGCTGTAAATAAGAGTCCAATATATAGATTTCAACATTCGCTATAGGGCGACCGATGGGTGGTGAGATATTATTATCCCGCCCATTAGAAACTACTAGTCCTGAAGTTGTGACAACAGTATTTTCAGTTGGGCCATAATTATTCACTACCTGGAAAGGGAGTAAACCTGATGGATATCGATGAAGCTTATCCCCCCCAGTTAGCATAGTTCGCAAAGTTGTACTTTCTGGCCATTCCAGAGACAATAATTGCTCTGCCATTGGTGTTGGCAGAAAACTGATAGTGATCTTTTTCGATTCCAACCAATCTTGCAAATCTACTGGGGATAGAAGAATTTCAGGTTTGACTAAATATATACTTGCTCCTACGGTCAGGTAAGGCCACAACTCCCATACAGCAGCATCAAATGCTGTTCCTGCTAGCTGATTTGCTTTGTCTAAGGTCGTGATTTTAAAAGTGCGTTGATGCCAGAACACCAAATTTAATAATCCTTGATGGACAATCAGCACTCCCTTGGGTTGACCTGTAGAACCGGAGGTATAAATCACATAAGCCAAGTTAGCTGCTTGTGTCTCAGCGATTAGATTATCCTGACTTAACTGAGAAATAAGCTGCCAGTCAGCATCTAAATAAACACGCTGTGCAGTATGCTCAGGCAATCTGTCGAGGAGTTTCTGCTGAGTCAGCAATACTGAAACTTGAGCATCTTCTAACATCAAGCGCAAACGCTCGGTAGGATAGTCTGAAGCAAGTGGCAAATAAGCGCCACCCGCCTTCAGAATCCCTAGCAGTCCCACCACCATTTCTAAGGAACGCTCTACACAAATACCCACTAGCACATCGGCTTTTACACCCAAAGACTTGAGGTAGTGCGCCAACTGGTTAGCGCGACAGTTTAATCCGTGGTATGTAAGATGTTGATTTTCATACACCACTGCTACAGCATCGGGAGTAAGTTCAACCTGCTCCTCAAATAACTGATGAATACATTTATCTTGAGGATAATCTACCCCTGTATCATTCCACTTTAGTAATAACTGCTGTTGCTCAATTTCTGTTAGCAGAGGTAATTGTGAAATCTGTTTTTGAGGATTAGCAACAATTCCTTCGAGCAATGTTTGGAAATGCCCCCTCATCCGCTCGATTGTGCTGGCATCAAACAAGTCAACATTGTACTCCCACACACTCACCAATCCAGTTCCAGTGTTCTGCATTGATAAAGTTAAATCAAACTTGGCAGTTGCGCTTTGGGCTGGCAATGAACTGATAGTTAAGCCAGCAAGCTCTACTTCAGACACAGGCGCATTCTGGAGGACAAACATCACCTGAAACAGTGGTGTATAGCTGAGGTCGCGTTGTGGCTGTAATGCTTTTACCAACTCCTCAAAGGGCAAGTCTGGATGAGCGTAAGCTTGCAGTGTCAGTTGCCGCACTCGACTGAGCAATTGCTGAAAACTGGGGTTGCCCGACAAATCGGTACGTAATACTAAAGTGTTGACAAAAAAGCCAATTAACCCTTCAAGTTCCAAGCGATCGCGGTTAGCAATGGGCGTACCTACTACAATGTCATCGGAGTCTGTATAGCGATAAAGCAAGGTGACAAATGCCGCAAACAGCGTCATGAATAGGGTGGCTCCCTCTTGCCTAGTGAAATTAGCGATCGCTTCACTCAGTTCAACTGAAAATTCTCCATATTGAATTTCGCCCCGAAAAGTTTGAATCGCTGGTCTTGGTCTGTCTGTGGGTAATTCTAGTAAGGTAGGAGCGTTTTTGAGTAGTTGCTTCCAGTAATCAAGCTGTGTTTGGAGTACTTCTGATTGCAACCATTGCCGTTGCCAAATCGCAAAGTCGGCATACTGAATTGGTAGCTCAGGTAGCTCTGAGGACAAGTTATTGCAGATGGCTGAGTAAATGGTTGCTAACTCGCGCATCAATACGCCTATTGACCAACCATCCACTACAATGTGGTGTATTGTTAGTACCAAAGCGTGTTCTACCTCTGTGAGTTTAACCACAGAAGCTCGGATTAAAGGAGAACTAGTAAGGTCAAAAGGTCGATTAGCTTCAGTTGTGGCTAATTGTTGGCAAGCGATTTCTCTTTCACTTTCAGGTAATTCTGATAGGTCTACTATCGGCACATTTAAGTTTAAGCTGTCAGTAATGACCTGGACTGGCTGCTCGTTGATAGTGCGGAAGTTAGTACGTAAAGCTTCGTGGCGATCAATAATTTTGTTGAGGCTTTGCTCTAGCGCCACGACGTTTAATTTACCGTGAAGTTTTAGAGCTGCTTGTTCATTATAGGAGGGGTTATCTGGTTCCAACTGGTTTAATAACCAGAGTCGTTCTTGAGCAAAAGACAGAGGTAAGTTCTGAGGACGCTCGGCTTTGATCAGGGATAAATCTGTATCGGTGTCCGCATTTTTCTCGTGCAGCAAGAAGATAAGTTCTGCTTTATTTTTAGCTATTAAGTCACGAGTTTCTAGTGTCAATACCCCTTTTGGAGCATTAACACGCAACTGCTCACCTTCAACCCACAACTTTACACCCTGTTTACTAAGATCAACGACCAATTGTTCGATATTCACAGAAACATTACCTCTACATCAGCTAATTCGTAATTTAAAATTATTTGTTACTCAAATTGTTATTTCTTCTCTCTCACTTGCACCAAAGCTTGTATCTGAATCTATTTGTTTTTCTAGCTTTGGTGCTATCTCAGCTATTGTGGGTGACTCAAATAAATTTGCTACAGATAATCGGATAGAAAAAATATTTCGTATTCGGGATAAAACTTGAACAGCTATTAAAGAATCTCCTCCTAATTTGAAAAAATTGTCATTGATTCCCACTTGTTTAATTCCCAACAATTCTTCCCATATATCGGCGATTTTTTGCTCAATCTCATTACGGGGAGCTAGATAAGAATTAGGTAAATCAGGTCTTGAGTGGAGTGCAGATAATTTTTCTGGCTGAAAAATATCCGGCTTTCTTTGTAATGAAATCTCTGATTTCTGATTATTCTGTTCTAGCCTAGATTTTATGCTAAATGCAGATGGTGCAGAGGCTTGAGCCAATGGCAATAATTTGACCACCTGTTCCAAACTTGAGTGCAAAATAGAATTGTAGTAAGTATTTAAGGGAGATTCTGAATATGAACCGTTGTTTTCTTTTTGGTAAACCAGTTCATTAAAAATCTCTAAAGGTTCTTGTTCAACAAGAATAGCAGCTAAATTTTCACCACAGCGTTGCACTAAATCTAAATCTACTAAAGATGAAGTAGCAAACCTCACTCTAACTTCTTCTAAATGTTCATTAATATAATCTTGTGAACATGGCAGTAGCCCAGTAAATAACCCCTCCTGTTCCTGTAGTTGTCCTTGCTCAACTAATATTTGCAACCATCTAGAAAACAATTGCTGATAGCGAGGAGAAATATGGCATTGCGCCAACAAATTCTCCAAAGAATACTTTTCTTCAGCATTGTTAAAAGCCCCTAATTGCTTGAATGCAGAGTTGATGTAGGCTGTACATAAACGATCCAACCACTGTCTGTTTTCCTGATATGTTAACTCGTTGAGTTCTGCATTTCTAGTATTTGCTTGATTTTGACCTCCTTGTACAAGCGATGTCCATAATTGTGATGGTGTGGGTAATGCTTGCAACTGTCCCCAAGCTGTTTTTTGTGGGGGGTCAATCCAATAACGTTGGCGCTCAAAGGGATAAGTCGGTAAGGGAAGGCGGTAATGCTCCTGGTGACTATAGAATCCAAACCAATCTACCTTGACCCCAGCCAGCCAGAGTTGACCTAATGTAGTGAATAAAACATGATGATCAGATTGTTTTTCTTGAGGATGACGTACCGAAGTCAACACCGTTTGTGCAGCTGCTTTGTCTAGATGTCTTTTGACTAATGTAGCCAATGTGTGTCCTGGCCCCACTTCTAGTAAGACTTGCTCAGGTGTTGCCAATAATTTCTCGACACCTTGGGAAAACAGCACTGTGGAACGCAGATGTTGAGCGTAGTAGTCGGGATTTGTGGCTTGGGTAACTGTAATCCAATTACCAGTCAGGTTGGAGATATAAGGAAGTTTTGGGGGATTTAAAGTAACTTTTTTGACTCGTTCTGCAAATGCCTTTAAGATTGGTTCCATCATTTGAGAATGGAAGGCATGGGAAGTATGCAGTTGGCGACATTCAATCCCTTGAACAGCTAGCTGATTTTGTAGTGTATCTACTGCTGCTGTGGAACCGGAAACTACACACTGGGAGGGTTGATTAATCGCTGCAATAGAAAGTTCTTGCCCTAGTAGGGATTTTATCTTGTCTGCGGGTAGTGGAATTGAAAGCATTGCTCCAGTAGGCAGTTGCTGCATCATCTGTCCGCGTGCTGCTACCAGAGATAAGGCATCTTCTAGGGAAAAAACTTCTGCTAGAGTTGCTGCTACATACTCGCCAATACTGTGACCGATCGCAGCTTGTGGCTCCACTCCATAAGACTGCCATAATTTAGCTAGGGCGTATTCAATTACAAAAATAGCAGGTTGAGCAACGGCTGTTTGTTGAAGTTGCTTTGATGCCTCATCAATATTTTCTTCACTGGGATAAAGTATGTGACGTAAATCTAGCCCTAGTAAGGGTTTAAGAATTTCTGAGCAATAATCAACTTGTTCTTTAAATACTGTCTCAGTTTCATAAATTTCCCGCGCCATGTTGACGTACTGTGAACCCTGACCGGGAAACATAAAGACAACAGACCGTTCTGTAATCTCTGTATAATTGGTAGAAACTTGTTGGGCTGCTAAACTACCAAGAGTTTTGACAGCATCTTCTAAGTCTTGACAAATCAACATCCGTCGGTAATTAAAACCCCGCCGACCACTATTGAGGGTATAAGCTACATCGCCTAAGTTCAGTTCTGGATGCTCTTTTAAGTGTGTGATTAAATTAGCTGTTGCCTTCTCAAGCGCACTCGCAGTTTTAGCTGAAAGTACCAACAAGTGTAAAGGACGTTCAATAGCATCTTTAGAATTTTTAATTTTTAATTTTAAATTTTTAATTTCTAAAGGTGCTTCTTCTAAAATTACATGAGCATTAGTACCCCCGATACCAAAAGAACTAACTCCAGCACGGCGAGGAGTGTTATTTGTTTTCCATTCAGTCAGGGTTGTATTGACGTAAAAAGGACTGTTGGCAAAATCAATTTTGGGATTTGGTGTCTCGAAGTGCAAACTAGGAGGTAGCATTTTATGTTGCAGTGCTAATACAGTTTTAATCAAACCTGCCACACCTGCTGCTGTATCTAAATGTCCTAAGTTGGTTTTTAACGAACCAATAGCGCAAAAACCTTTTTTATCAGTACTTTGACTAAAAGCTTGAGTCAAAGCGGCAATTTCAATGGGATCTCCTAAAGGTGTAGCAGTGCCATGAGCTTCGATGTAGGAAATTGTTTCGGCATCTACACCAGCTATAGCTTGAGCCTCGCTAATGACTGCTGCTTGACCGCTAACACTAGGAGCAGTGAAGCCCACTTTCATTGCACCATCATTATTAATTGCCGAACCTTTAATGATTGCATGGATGTGGTCGCGGTCTGGGATCGCATCCTTTAATCTTTTCAATACCACAATACCAGCACCGCTACTGGCAATCGTTCCTTGTGCCTTAGCATCAAAAGCACGGCAGTGTCCATCAGGAGAAAGAATCATTCCCTCTTGATGCAAATAACCTATTTTTTTAGGAATGCTGAGAGTAACTCCACCAGCTAAAGCCATGTCACATTCACAATTTAATAGACTTTGGCAAGCTAAGTGAACAGCAACCAAAGAAGTAGAACAGGCTGTTTGCACATTTACTGCTGTCCCAGTCAAGTTGAGTTTATATGCAACTCGTGTTGGCAAGAAATCTTTATCATTGGAGATTGTTAATTGCAGTGGATCAACTGCCTCTAATAATTGATGATGAGGGTAGAGATTGTTGACAAGATACCTGTTCATTCCCACACCAGCATAAACCCCTATTAACCCATTATAGGTATGCGGATCATAACCAGCCTTTTCTGTTGCCTCCCATGCCAACTCTAAAAATAAGCGTTGTTGGGGATCTATTAACTCAGCTTCTTTCGCGCTATAAGCGAAAAAATTTGCATCAAACAATTCAATGTCTGATAAAACAGCATTAGCTTTTACATAATTAGGATTATTCAGTAAATCTAGAGAAGCGCCAGAATTTATTAATTCTTCATCCGTCAACCTGGAGATAGATTCTACACCATCACGCAAATTTTGCCAAAAAGAGTCAATATCTTTGGCTTCTGGGAACCTACCAGCAAGAGAAATTATTGCTATTTCATTATTAAAATCATTAATATTAATGGAATCTATCATAATTTTTTACCCTTTCTTTGAGAAAGATACTGCTGTCTAAGCTGTAATTGTTGGTTCCTGAAAGCTTTACTTTCACTTGGAGATTGAGGACGAAAATTATTTTGTTTTAATGTATCTTCTTTGTTAAGTTTAGTATTTAAGTATTGGCTTAATCTATGTATAGTTGGGTAATTAAACATATCAACTATTGAAACTTCCAAACCAAATTTTTCTTGCAATTGCTGATTAATTCGTATTAATAATAACGAATGACCTCCAAGTTCAAAGAAATTATTGTAAATTCCCACTTTTTCTACTTCCAGTGTTTTTTGCCAAATGCCAGCAATGATTTTTTCTACTTCAGTATTTGGCATTACATAATTTGATAGTTCCTGTTGTAAATCTGGAGCAGGCAAAGCGCGACGGTCTACTTTGCCGTTGGGTGTCAGGGGTAAGGACTCCAGCATCACAAAAACACTTGGCACCATATACCCAGGCAGTTTATCGTCAAGAAACTGACGCAGTTCGTCCGTTGTGGGTGTCACCTCTTTTTGTGGCACGACATAGGCGACTAAGCGCTTATTACCTGAAGTTTCTTCACGAGCAATGACACAACATATCTGCACATCATCATGTTGTCCCAGTAATGCTTCGATTTCTGCCAACTCGATGCGGAAGCCGCGAATTTTTACTTGATTGTCAATGCGTCCCAGGTATTCAATGTTGCCATCGGGTAGATAACGTGCCAAATCCCCAGTTTTGTATAGGCGCGAACGCAGCTCAGTGCTAAAGGGATTGAGGATGAATTTTTCAGTTGTCAATTCGGGGCGGTTAAGGTAGCCTTTTGCCAATCCAACACCAGCAATATGTAACTCTCCTGGGACACCAACGGGAACTGGTTGCAGATTACTATCTAGAATATAGATTTGAGTGTTAGCGATCCCTCTGCCAATACTCGGTGATATCTGATCTTGCTCCTTGGCAACTACCAGCCCAGAAGTTGTAACAACAGTATTCTCAGTTGGGCCATAATTATTCACTAGTTGGAAGGGGATTAAATCTGATGGATACTGATGAAGCTTATCTCCTCCAGTCAATATGGAACGCAAAGCCAAACTTTCAGTTGGCCATTCCAAAGACAATAATTCCTGTGCCAATGGTGTTGGCAGAAAACTGATAGTAATCTGCTTTGAAATCAACCAATCTTGTAGCTTTACTAACGAGCTAAGGAACTCAGATTTGACTAAGTAGATACTTGCTCCTGCCGTTAGGTAAGGCCATAATTCCCATACCGCAGCGTCAAATGCTGTTCCTGCTAGCTGAGTGGCTTTGTCTAAGGTCGTAATGTTAAAAGTGTTTTGATGCCAGAACACCAAATTTAGCAATCCTTGATGGGCAATCAGCACTCCCTTGGGTTGACCTGTAGAACCGGAGGTATAAATCACATAAGCCAAATTAGTTGCTTGTGTCTCAGTGATGAGATTATCCTGACTTAACTGAGAAATAAGCTGCCAGTCAGTATCCAAACAAATAAGCTTTGCTTGATGTTGGGCCAGTCTGTCAATGAGTTTCTGCTGAGTCAGCAACACTGAAACTTGAGCATCTTTTAGCATAAAGTGCAAGCGCTCAGTCGGATACTCCGGGTCAAGTGGCAAATAAGCGCCACCCGCCTTAAGAATACCTAGCAGTCCCACCACCATTTCTATTGAGCGTTCCACACAAATACCCACCAGCATATCTGCGGACACTCCCAAAGACTTGAGGTAGTGCGCCAACTGGTTAGCACAACTATTCAACTCGTGGTAGGTGAGTTGTTGATCTTCAAACACAACTGCCACTGCATCAGGTGTACGCCCAACCTGCTCCTCAAACAACTGATGGATACATTTATCTAGTGGATAATCCACCTGAGTATCATTCCACTCTATTAACAGTTGATGTTGCTCAACTTCTGTCAACAGTGGCAGTTGAGAAATTCGCTCCTCTGGGTTAGCAATAATACCTTCAAGTAATGTCAGAAAATGACCCGTCATTCGCTCAATGGTGGATGCATCAAACAAATCAGTGTTGTATTCCCACATCCCAACCAGTCCGGTGGCAGTGTTTTCCATTGCCAAGGTAAGATCAAATTTGGTAGTTGTACTTTTTACCACCAGTGGACTGACAGTTAACCCAGTCAATTCCAATTGTTGAGATATAGGAGCATTTTGGAGGACAAACATCACTTGGAACAGTGGTGTGTGACTGAGATCCCGTTCTGGCTGCAATGCTTCTACTAGCATTTCAAAAGGCAAATTCTGATGAGAGTATGCATCCATCGCCATTTCACGAACACGACCTAGTAATTCGCTAAAGCTAGGATTGCCTGCCAAATTGGTACGCATAACTAAAGTGTTGAGAAAAAAGCCAATTAACCCTTCTATCTCACTGCGATCGCGGTTAGCAATTGGCGAACCCACCAAAATGTCTTCTGTACCTGTGTAGCGGTAAAGTAAGGTATCAAACGTCGCCAACAGCGTCATGAACAAAGTAACTCCTTGTTGCTGGCTTAGTTGTGTGAGTTTATCAGTTAATTCCTTTGAGAGCGCAAACTGTTGATATGCTCCTGCAAAAGTCTGCATAGATGGTCTAGGTCGGTCAGTGGGTAGTGACAACAAAGCTGGTGCGTTTGCCAGTTGTTGTTGCCAGTAACTCAATTGACTTTGTAGTACATCTCCTTGTAACCAATTTCGCTGCCAAATTGCGAAATCTGCGTACTGTATAGGCAGCGGTGTTAAAGGTGACGGCTTACCTTGAGAATAAGCATTGTACAAGGCTGCTAGCTCTTGAACAAACACACCCATTGACCAGCCATCACTGACTATGTGATGCATACACACTAATAAGGCGTGTTCTGTCTCAGACAGCACTATTAATGTTGCTCTGACTAATGCTTCAGTTGCTAGGTTAAAGGGTTGTTGCGCTAATTGCTGTGAAGCTATTTCTTGCTCGGTTGTAGATAAATGCTTTAAGTCAACAACTGAGAGTGGGCAATTTATTTGTGTTTGAATGATTTGAGAAGGTTTTCCATCAACGATGACAAAGTTGGTGCGTAACGCTTCGTGGCGATGAACAATTTCTTGTAAGCTTTGTTCTAAGGCAGTTCGATTGAGAGTTCCGACTAAACGCAAAGCTATGGGGAAGTTGTAGAAGGCGCTGTTCGGGTTTAACTTGTCTAAAAACCATAGCCGTGTTTGAGCAAATGACAATGGTAATTCTGCATTTTCTGTCCTTGGTAAGATGGGTGATGATGTTAATTCTAAATCCTGTTGCTGTAACCGTTGAATGTTTTGAGACAATTCAGCAACGGTTGGTGCAGCAAATAAGCTACGCAATGGTAGTTCTACTTTCAAGCTGTTACGCACGCGGGAGATGAGTTGCGTTGCTAGTAATGAGTGTCCTCCAAGTTCAAAGAAGTTATCATGTATACCCACTTGCTCTACTTTCAGAACTTGCGCCCAAATTAGCGACAGGATTTCTTCGATTGGGTTCCGTGGGGCAACATATTTGTCCAATAATTGGCTGTGTAAATCAGGTGCGGGCAAAGCGCGGCGGTCTAGTTTACCGTTGGGGGTAAGGGGTAAAGCTTCTAAGATAACGATCGCACTTGGCACCATATATTCTGGTAACTTTGACTTCAGGAAGCTACGCACAAAGCTGACTGTGAGCGCCTGCTCTTTTTGAGGCACAATGTAAGCCACTAAGCGTTTGTTCCCAGGAATATCTTCGCGGGCGATCGCACAAGATGCTTGTACATCAAGTTGGCTCAGTACTGCTTCAATTTCTCCCAACTCGATGCGGAAACCTCGTATTTTTACCTGATTGTCAATACGCCCCAAGTATTCAATATTGCCATCACTTAAATAGCGTGCTAAGTCCCCTGTTTTGTAAAGGCGATCGGAATTAAAGGTTTCCCCTCTGCTCCCCTGCTCCCCTGCTCCTCTGCTTCTTTTAAAGGGATTAGGGATGAATTTCTCAAGTGTTAACTCTGGTCGGTTGAAGTAGCCTTGCGATAAAAGGACACCAGCAATGTACAATTCTCCTGGTACACCAATGGGTACAGGCTGTAGATACTTATCCAGAATGTAAATTTGCGTGTTGGCAATGGGACGACCAATGGGAGGAAGTAGCGGCAAAGTCTCTACTGAATTAGTCAGAGTAAAACTGGTGGCTAAATGGCTTTCTGATGGCCCATAGTGATTGTGCAATGTACAATCAGTTAGCTTGCTTAACCATTGGGAAATAGCGGGAGTAATCTGCAACTGTTCCCCAGCAGTAATGATTTCCCGCAAATGACTATTAGCTAATTCACTACCAATAGCAACTTCAGCTAGTTGTTGTAAGCCAACAAAGGGAACAAACAGTCTCTCAACAGCTTTTTGTTGGAGAAAACCTAACAAAGCTGAGGTATCTCGGCGTAATTCCTCCGTAATTAAGAACAATGTGCCTCCAGAACACCAGGTAGTGAAGATTTCTTGGAAGGAGACATCAAAGCTAATCGAAGCAAATTGTAGGGTTTTTGCTCCACGAGGAATTTTCAGATTTTCCCGATGCCACAAGATCAGATTGCTAAGGGCAAGCTGATTCATGGCTATACCTTTAGGTTGACCTGTAGAACCAGAAGTATAAATTACATAAGCCAAATTAGTTGCTTGCGCGCCAGAGATAAGATTGTCCTGATTGCACTGGGAAATAAGTTTAGCGTCAGTATCTAAATAGACTTGGTGAGCTTGATGCTGGGGCAATCTATCAAGAATTGACTGCTGGGTTAGCAACACCCTAACTTGAGCATCTTCTAAAATAAACCTCAAGCGCTCAGGCGGATATTCTGGGTCAAGTGGCACATAAGCAGCACCCGCTTTGAGAATCCCCAGTAATCCTATAACCATCTCTAAAGAACGCTCTACACACAGACCAACTAGGGCATCAGATCCTACACCCAAAGACCGCAAGTAGTGCGCCAACTGGTTAGCGCGGTAGTTTAATTCATAGTAAGTCAGTTGTTGATTTTCATATACAACTGCGATCGCATCGGGTGTACTATCCACCTGTTCCTCAAACAACTGATGGATGCATAAATCTTGTGGATAATCTACCTGAGTATCGTTCCACTCGACAAGTAACTTTTGTTGTTCCGGTTGTGTCAGCAGTGGTAATTGGGAAATTCGCTCCTCTGGGTTAGCAATAGTACTTTCAAGCAAGGTCACAAAATGACCAGTCATTCGCTCAATGGTACTAGCATCAAACAAGTCAGTGTTGTACTCCCACACCCCTACCAGACCAGTAGGAGAGTTTTGCATGATTAAGGTTAAATCAAACCTTGAAGTTGTACCTTTTATTGGCAATGAACTGACAGTTAACCCAGTCAGTTTTAATCCAGATGTCGGCGCATTCTGGAGGACAAACATTACTTGAAACAATGGTGTATGGCTAAGATCCCGTTCTGGCTGCAATGCTTCTACCAGCATTTCAAAAGGCAAATGCTGATGAGAGTACGCCTCCATTGCCATTTCTCGAACACGACCCAATAATTCGCTAAAACTGGGGTTGCTTGATAAATCAGTACGCATGACTAGAGTATTGACAAAAAAGCCAATTAACCCTTCTATCTCACTGCGATCGCGGTTAGCAATTGGCGAACCCACCAGAATGTCTTCTGTACCTGTGTAGCGGTAAAGCAGCGTATCAAACGCTGCCAACAGCGTCATGAACAGAGTCACCCCTTGCTCTTGGCTGAGTTTTGCCAGCTTACCAGTTAGTTCTTCAGAAAGTGCAAACTCTTGATGTGTCCCTTGGTAAGTTTGCACAGCCGGTCTGGGTCGGTCTGTGGGTAGCGACAATAAGGTTGGAGCCGAAGCCAATTTCTGTTGCCAATAACTCAATTGGCTTTGTAGCACTTCTCCTTGCAACCACTGTCTTTGCCACAGTGCAAAATCTGCATATTGAATCGGCAGTGGCGCTAAGGTCGAGCTTTTACCTTGAGAATAAGCATTGTAAAGTGCTGCTAGTTCTTGGAGAAACAAACCGATTGACCAGCCATCAGAGACTATGTGGTGTATACACATTAACAGTATGTGTTCTGTCTCGGATAGCACTACTAATGTCGCTCTCACTAATGCTTGTGTTGCCAACTCAAAGGGTTGAATAGCTTGTTGTTGCACTAATTGCTGTGAAGCTATTTCTTGCTTAGTTGTCGATAAATGCTTTAAATCAACAATTGATACTGTCCAATTCGTTTCTGTTTGAATGATTTGTGTTGCCTGTCCATCAACCGTAATGAAATTAGTACGTAACGCTTCGTGGCGATGAATAATTTCTTGGAAGCTTTGTTCTAATGCGGCAACTTCCACAGTTCCTGCTAAACGCAAGGCTATGGACATATTGTAGAAAGGACTGTTTGGCTCGAATTGGTCTAAAAACCACAGACGCTGTTGAGCATAAGACAGTGCTAATTGTACATTCTCCGCCCTTGGTAAGATAGGTGGTGCAGACAGTTGTAAGTCTTGTTGCTGTAATTGTTCAATTTCTCGTGCTAATTCGGCTAGTGTGGCGGCGGCAAACAACTCTCGCAATGGTAGTTCCACCTTGAAAATGTTGCGGATGCGTGAAACCAATTGTGTTGCTAATAGTGAGTGTCCGCCAAGTTCAAAGAAGTTATCATGTATGGCTACCTGTGGCAATTGCAGTACTTGTGACCAAGTTTGCGCCAGTATTTCTTCAATTGGAGTAAGTGGAGCTACATATTTATCTTTGATTTCGCTGTATAAATCCGGTGCGGGTAAAGCGCGACGATCTACTTTGCCGTTAGAAGTGAGTGGCATTAATTCCAATATTACAAAAGCACTTGGCACCATGTAGTCTGGTAGCTTTGCTTTCAGGAATTGCCGCAGTTCATTGGTTGTGGGTTTAGAGTGCTGATGCGGCACTATATAGGCGACTAAGCGTTTATCGCCCGTCGTACCTTCGCGGGCAATAACACAAGATGCCTGCACCTCTTCATATTGGTTCAGTAATACCTCAATTTCTCCCAATTCGATACGGAAACCACGGATTTTTACTTGGTTATCAATTCGTCCGATGTATTCAATTGTGCCATCCGGTAAATAACGCGCTAAATCTCCAGTTTTATATAATTTTGAATTGTCAAAGGGGTTGGAAATGAATTTTTCTTTTGTCAACTCTGGACGGTTGAGATAGCCTCTTGCTAATCCTGCACCACCAATATGCAATTCTCCGGCTACACCTACAGGAACTGGTTGCAGATGCTCGTCTAAAATGTAGATTTGTGTGTTGGCGATCGCACGACCAATCGGTACTGTCCTAAGATTGCCATTTGGAAAGCATTGCCAGTAGGTGACATCTATTGCCGCTTCTGTTGGGCCATAAAGATTGTGCAATTCACACTCTAACCGAGCAAAAAAGCGTTCCTGAAGTTCTACAGGTAAAGCTTCACCACTACATATAACTCGTTTCAAGCTACGGCAATTTTCGAGACTTGGTTCTTCTAAGAAAACCTGGAGCATAGAAGGAACAAAATGCACATGAGTAACCTGCTGCTCTAAAATTAGGTTGACCAAGTAAGCACTATCTTTATGTCCACCTGGTTTAGCCACAACTAAATGCGCTCCAGTGATTAATGGCCACAAAAACTCCCAAACTGAAACGTCGAAGCTAAAAGGAGTTTTCTGTAAAATGCAATCTAGTGCTGTTAATTGATAAGCTTGTTGCATCCACAGTAGGCGATTGCAAATTCCCAAGTGGGTGTTCATTGCTCCTTTGGGCTTGCCAGTAGAACCGGATGTGTAAATCACATAAGCCAAGTTACTATCTTGCACGGTAGTAATTGGATTATCCTGACTGAACTGAGAAATAAATTGCCAGTCAGTATCTAAATATACAACCTGCCCTTGGTACTGAGGTAACTTTTCCTTGAGTTGCTGTTGTGTCAGTAGCACTCTCACTTGAGCATCTTCTAGCATATAGCTCAAGCGATCACTAGGATAGTCTGCGTCAAGTGGTACATAAGCCCCACCCGCCTTAAGGATGCCCAGTAATCCCACAACCATTTCTATGGAGCGCTCCAGACAAATACCCACCAGCACATCTGCTCCCACTCCCAAAGACTGCAAGTAATGTGCTAACTCATTTGCGCGACAATTCAACTGCTGGTAAGTCAGTTGTTGATTTTCAAACACCACCGCTACAGCATCGGGTGTACGCGCTACTTGCTCCTCAAACAACTGATGCAGACATTTATCAAGGGGATAATCCGCTTGAGTATTGTTCCACTCAACTAATAACTGTTGTTGCTCAACTTCTGTCAACAGGGGCAATTGAGAAATGGACTGTTGTGGGTTAGCAATAATACTTTCAAGCAATGTCACAAAATGACCCGTCATTCGCTCAATAGTGCTGGCATCAAACAAGTCAGTGCTATATTCCCACACACCCACTACTCCAGTAGCAGTATTTTCCATTGACAAGGTAAGATCAAACTTGGCAGTTGTACCTTCTATCAACGTTGAACTGACACTTAACTGATTTAACTCCACGGTCGATAGGGGCGCATTCTGAAGTGTAAACATCACTTGGAATAGCGGTGTATGGCTAAGATCCCGTTCTGGCTGCAATGCTTCCACTAGCATTTCAAAAGGCAAATGCTGATGCGAGTATGCCTCCATTGCTATTTCGCGGACACGAGTCAGTAATTCGCTAAAACTGGGATTGCCTGATAAGTCAGTACGCATCACTAAAGTATTGACAAAAAAGCCAATTAACCCTTCTATCTCACTGCGATCGCGGTTAGCAATGGGAGACCCCACCAAAATGTCTTCTGTACCTGTGTAACGGTAAAGTAAGGTATCAAACGCTGCTAACAGTGTCATGAACAAGGTAACTCCTTGTTGCTGACTCAGTTGTATCAATCCACCAGTGAGTTCAGCAGAGAGGGCAAATTTTTGATATGCACCAGCAAAAGTCTGCACAGCAGGTCTGGGTCGATCTGTGGGCAGCGACAATAGAACTGGTGCGTTTACCAGTTGTTGTTGCCAGTAAGTTAGTTGGTTTTGTAGTACATTTCCTTGCAACCACTCTCTTTGCCAGATAGCAAAATCTGCATACTGAATCGGTAGCGGTGTTAAAGGTGACGGCTGACCTTGAGCATAAGCATCGTACAGCGCTGCTAGTTCTTGAACAAACACACCCATTGACCAGCCATCACTGACAACATGATGCATACAAACTAACAATATGTGTTCTGTCTCCGACAGCACTAGTAATGTTGTCCTGATTAATGCTCCGTTTGCCAGGTCAAAAGGCTCAATAGCTAGTTGTCGCGCTAATTTCTGGCTAGTAATTTCTTGATCGGTTGTAGATAAATACTTTAAATCAATAACTGAAACTGTCCAATTCGTTTGTGTTTGAATAATTTGAGAAGGTTTTCCATCAACTGTAATAAAGTTGGTGCGTAAGGCTTCGTGGCGATGAATAATCTCTAGTAAGCTTTGTTCTAGGGCTGGTTGATTCAAATTTCCCACTAGACGCAAAGCCATAGGAATGTTGTAAAAGGCGCTATTCGGCTCTAACTGATCTAAAAACCACAGACGCTGTTGAGCATAAGACAGTGGTAATTCTGCATCCCTCACCTTTGGTAAGATAGGTCGTTCAGAGAGTTCTAAGTCCTGTACTGAGCGACTCGTGCCGAGCGGAGCCGAGGTAAGCCGAAGTACCTGTTGCTGTAACTGCCTAATTGATTGTGCTAATTCGGCTACTGTCGCTCTTGCAAACAACTCACGCAATGGTAGTTCCACTTTAAAAACGTTGCGGATGCGTGAAACTAATTGTGTTGCTAGTAGCGAGTGTCCCCCAAGTTCAAAGAAGTTGTCATGAATGCCTAAAAGCTCTACTTTCAGCACTTGTGCCCAAAGGAGTGCCAGCATTTCTTCCATTGGATTACGAGGTGCAACAAATTTATCTTGTTGTTCGCTATGTAAATCCGGTATGGGTAAGGCACGGCGGTCTACTTTGCCGTTGGGAGTAAGCGGCAGTGACTCCAAGATAACTATTGCATTTGGCACCATGTAATCTGGGAGTTTTGCTTTGAGGAATTGCCGTAGTTCGCTGATTGTGGGTTTACAATCCTGATGTGCTACCACGTAGGCGACTAAACGTTTATCACCAGGGGTATCTTCCCGGACAATAACACAAGATACTTGCACATCACTATATTGGCTCAGGACTACTTCGATTTCACTCAATTCGATGCGAAAACCACGTATTTTTACTTGATTGTCAATACGTCCTAAGTATTCTATATTGCCATCTGCTAAATAATGTGCCAAATCCCCCGTTTTATATAATTTGGAATTATCAAACGGATTGGGGATGAATTTCTCTTTTGTCAACTCAGGACGATTGAAGTAGCCCTGTGCTAATCCTGCTCCACCAAGATATATTTCTCCTGGCACACCTACTGGTACAGGCTGTAAGTTTTGGTCAAGGATGTAGATTTGCGTATTGGCGATCGCGCGACCAATGGGAATATTTGCGGCTGTCGTTGCTAAGTCCTCTACCAAATACCAAGAAGAAAACGTCGTGTTCTCTGTTGGTCCATACACATGGAGCAAATGCTGAGGAGCGCCTTTATCTAGTACTTCAAGCACCCATTTAGGATCAACCGCTTCACCACCAAATAATAGATATCGTAAAGAACTAAATGCTTGCGGGACAACACTGGCTAACTGATTAAATAAAGCTGTGGTTAAAAATAAGACACTGACTTGATGCTCGTGGATATTGACCGCAAATTCTTTTGGGATCAGCAATACGGATTTAGTGATAATGACTAGCTTGGCTCCGTGCAGCAATGCTCCCCAAATCTCAAAGGTGGCTGCATCAAAAGCAATATTTGCCGCTTGAGCAACGCATTCATCAGCTGTTAACTGTATATAGTTGGTGTTTAACACCAGGCGATTGACGGCCTGATGATTGACAGCGACTCCCTTGGGTGTGCCTGTAGAACCGGAGGTGTAAATCACATAAGAGAGGTTTTCTGCACTGACTGTGCTATTGAGATTACCCTGATTTACTTGGCTAATGCTTTGCCAGTCTGTGTCTAAGCAAACGACACAAGCTTGATGTTGAGGAAGAGATTCTACTAATTTCTCTTGAGTCAACAGCACTTTTACTTGAGTGTCTTTGAGCATGAAGCTTAAGCGTTCAGCAGGATACTCAGGGTCAAGTGGTACATAAGCCCCACCCGCCTTGAGAATCCCCAATAGTCCCACCACCATTTCTAAGGAACGTTCTACACACAAACCCACCAGCACATTTTCACCCACGCCCAAAGATTGCAAGTAATGGGCTAATTGGTTAGCGCGACAATTCAACTGCTGGTAAGTCAGTTGTTGATTTTCAAACACAACTGCTATAGCATCGGGGGTGCTATCTACTTGCTCCTCAAATAACTGATGGATACATTTATCTTGGAGATAATCTACCCCTGTATCATTCCACTCAACTAATAACTGCTGTTGTTCAATTTCTGTCAACAGAGGTAATTGCCAAATCTGCTCTTGAGGATTAGCTACAATGCCTTCAAGCAATGTAACAAAATGCCCTGCCATACGCGTGATTGTACTAGCCTCAAACAAGTCAGTATTATATTGCCAGCAGAGTTGCAATACTCCCTGAGCTTCCATCACCATTAAATTCAAATCAAAGTCTGCACCGCGTTGATGTCCCAGCAAGTATGGCTCCATTTCAAGCACTTGTTTTCCACTGTGCAATAAATTCTCTGTTTGTTCGCACCAACGTTGTCTTTGCCAAGTGAAACTAACTTGACATAAAGGAGAACGACTGGGATCTCGTTCTGGCTGGAGTTGTTCTGCTAACAGAGAAAAAGGGTAATCTTGATGTTTTTGGGCTTCTTTAACTGTCTTGCTGATTTGAGCCAGAAATTCTGTAAATGTGGCGTTTTCCTGTACAGAAGTTCGTAAAACCATCAGGTTAACAAAGTAACCGACAATCTCTTTAAAATCTCCACCCCATCTACCTCTCATCGGGCTGCCTATGAGGATGTCTGTTTGATTCGTGTAGCGATAAAGTAGTACGTAAAATGCTGCTAGCAAAACCTGATAAAGGCTTGTTCCAGAAGCTAGAGCTAGATATTTAAGTTTTTGAATTAACTGTTCGTCTAGTTTTAAACTATATCCTGTTCCTTGATAAGTCTGTACTGGGGGACGGGGTTTGTCTGCAAACAGATTTAAAATTGGTAATTCGCCAGCTAATTGTTTTTGCCAATATTGCCACAGTTTTTCTCCTCTAGAACCAGATAGCATTTCTGACTGCCAGCGAACAAAGTCTAGATAAGATTTATTTTCAGTCAAAGAATCTGGAGCGGTTTGGTTCTGCTCTTGACTAACTTGCTCAATTTCCTTGACATACAAAGTTTGAAATTCACTCAGCAGTAAATCAAAAGACCACATATCACCTGCAATGTGGTGCATTGTTAGCAAAAGAATGTGTTCTTTTGTTGAGCGAGTAAATAAATTAATTCTCAAAACAGCATCTTTTTCTAACTTAAAAGGGCTGTCGGTTATAGCAAATATTTTCTCTTTTAAGTAATCTTCACTCCAATTGCTGGCATTTATTACCTCAACATTACATTTATATTGTTGATTAACTTGCTGAACGGGTTTGCCTTCAAAACTGGTATATGTAGTTCTGAAGATAGGATGGCGTTCAATAATTTTTTCCCATACACGATTGACAGAAACAATATTTAAATAAGAATTGATTTTTACAGTAGTGAATATATTATAAGCAACGCTCTCTGGAGCAATTTGGTAGATAAACCACATTGCTTCTTGACTAGAAGAGAGTGGGGAACTTGTTTTTATAATTCTATCCATTAAAACTCCTTAAAATCCTGACAACTTAGTTATAAAAATACAAATAATCCACAAATATAGTCTTTGCTACTAAAAAACCTTTGTTTAGATGAACTTACTCTTTTTGTCACTGTTACATTGGAAGTATTAGAACTGTTTTTCTTGGCTAATATCTAGTTTTTGTACCAAGATATATTTCCCTCTTAGGATAGTTAAAATAGCTAAATATAATTATCCTCAAAGTGAGTTAAGATTAACTAACAAATAGCCATTAAAATTATTTATTAAAAACTTAATTTTTTTTGAATTTTAAATACCTTGGTTATTATTAAAATTTTATGGACTAAATTCATTTTTTCAGTCTGATTTTTTGCTCCTCTGTAATCAGTAAATTTTTAATTTATTTGAGGATAACTTGAACAAGTTTGGTTTTGTTACGTTCTTTATGAATAGCTTTAATAAACTTGTCGCTTAATAAGGTAAAGTGAAGTATTATCGACTGGAATGAAATACGAAAGTGCTAGATAACAATCGGGTACTAAAAGTAGACCGCTTACTGAGGGCATTTACTGGGCTAAACCACAAGGCATTTGATGAACTTTTACAAACGTTTGAAATTGTACTCAATCAGGAGGTGTAGCTTGCCGCCGTAGGCATCGCCTCATCTAGAAAAAAGCTACGGAAACGTTCCTTGCGAGGAGCCAAAAAGGCGAGATTGCGACGAGTAGAAGACAAGCTATTTTTCATATTGTTCTATTTCAAGTGTTATCCTATCTTTGATGTCGCAGGGGTGTTGTTTGACCTACCCCGCAGTCAGACACATCGTTGGATGCTAAAACTACAATCTTGTTATTAATTTGTAAGCAACATCATAATTTATTTTTAATCATCCAGTAGATATATTCAGATACATAATCCCAGTTTTTTAAATAAGATGCAAGACCAGTTAAGACATTTAAGAAGATATTTAAGAAAACAGTTAAGAAAGTTAGGAAATTTAGGAAAGTTAAGAACATAGATATTTTAAAGTATACGCCTTATGTAAATTAAGCCACAGGATGTTGTTCAAAAGTAAGGACATCAATGCCTAAACGCTTCATTTTTCGACTGGTACACCACCCATAATCAACACAGCCTTTTTGCTGATACCAATCATCTACTAGCACAAAAATTGTGGTCAACAGGGTTGAGCCGTCTACCATATTCATTGGGAGACCTTAAGCTTTGGTGTGCTTAGTTTGCCTGGTAATAAGGATGAGCCTGTGGTCGATAGATTCCATTTTAAAAACACTTAATGGATTAAAAAGTGTAATAGTTGCTAAAGCAAAACGTCAAAAAGTAAATTTCAAGACCAGTTATAAATTTAAGTAAGTTCAAGCTTTTTATTATTAGGTAATAATCGCATTTTCTTGATTTATAATGGTTGGTCGTTATTTTAGGAATTTTTTAGTTCAAAACACAACTTACTTATTTTTTTATTAACTGGCTTAACTAATACTGCTCGCTTAAGCTCTTTGGGCATTATAGACAAGAATATATCAAGGGTTTGAGCCGAATGGCACTAAGAAAAGCTGAAATCTGATCAGGGCAGGGTGTAGGGGGTAGGGTGTAGGGTCTAGTTTTAAGACAATTAAATTTTAGTTGCGTCAAGGAGTTCACCATCTTCTTAATTCCCCACACCCCACACCCTTTCATCCAGCTATATCATGGCTTTGCGCTTAACTTAGTACCATTCGGTTTGAGCCTACTTTTTTTTTAACCGAGCAGTATTCCTGTCTTAACTATCTCAATAATTTACTTAAAGGTCTTAACTTTCCTTGATTTTTATTTTTAGCTAAGAGAAGATAAGTCTGCAAATAATATAGTGATTAAGTTTGGCACTATCTCTTGAGCGATCGCTCTTTAGTTATCTAAAGTTTATAATTTTCCTCCAAAAATTTGCTTTTTTCATAGAATAATTAAGATTGAAATATAGCATAAAACTTAAGAATAAACTATTCCCTGAGAGTAATGAAATAGGGAAACCGCTATCAGATAATGTGAGGAAAGTTAAGCCAGAGTAAAAGCAATGGTAATCATAGTTAAATTATATTAAAATATTGTTTCGTTTAAATATAGCATCGATTACAAAAGTACAAGTATTCCTATTGATGGGAATTGACTGGACTATGAGATATCAGGTTGGTGGTAGCCTGAAGTATGATGACTCTACATATATTGTCCGTCAAGCAGACGAACAACTTTATACTGGATTAAAAACAGGAGATTTTTGTTACGTTTTCGACTCCCACCAAACAGGTAAATCATCTCTACTACACCGGACTATTCATCGCTTAGAAAAAGAAAATCATATATGTGTTTATCTGAGTTTAGCTCTATTAGGTACTAATCAAATTATACCTATACAATGGTATAAAGGCATTATTTTTAGCCTGTTTCACAAGTTAAATCTGACAAAACGGGTCAACTTTGAGAGTTGGTGGGAGCAACAATCAGAGCTTGAGCCAGTACAACGACTGTATCAATTTATTGAACAGGTGTTCCTGAAAGAAATTAAAAATAATCGCATTTTCATCTTTATCGATAATATTAGTAGTTTACTAAGTTTGAATTTCCCGGTCGACGATTTTTTTATCTGGATTCGTTACTGTTATGAGCAGCAAGCACACAACCCAAGTTTTCAATGCTTGGGTTTTGCTTTGTTTGGTGTAGCCAGCCCATCTAACCTAATTGCTGATCGACATCGAACTCCCTTTAACATTGGTCAAGCGATTAAGTTATGTGACTTTCAATTACATGAAGCTATGCCCCTGCTCGAAGGCTTAGAAGAAGTATTCAGCCAGCCACAAGTAATATTGCAGCATATTATTCATTGGACAAGAGGACAACCGTTTCTCACCCAAAAGCTTTGTCAGTTAGTTGTGCAAGTTGTCTTAGAAAGTTATAAGGAAACAATTACCATACCGAAGGGTGCTGAAGGATATTGGGTAGAACAATTGGTGCGATCGCGGATTATTCAACATTGGGAATTCCAAGATGAACCTGAACATCTCCGTACCATAAGAAATCGCTTACTTTTTGATGAACACAAAGCAGGAAAGCTATTAAATATTTACCAACGCGTGTTACAAGTAGAGGAACTAAGGAATAGGAACGCGATAGATAACTTGATACCAGCCGATAATAGTGAAGAACAGACAGAGCTGTTGCTATCTGGTTTGGTGGAAAATTATAACGGCTATCTGAGAGTTAAAAATTCGATTTATCGGAATGTTTTCACTCCTCAATGGGTATCAAGGCAGTTGGAAAATCTTCCCTTTTCTTGGTAGAAGCTAGTACTCAGAATACATTTGTTAGGCAAGCTCTGCATTGCTTGTTTGATAAACAAGTATAAAATGCTATTAAATAATACACCATTTACTCGTATATCTTTGGAGTTTACTTGCTTGTGCATAATTTCTGTGAATTTTTCAACTAAGTCGTGATTGTAGGTAGTTCCACAACTACTAATATTTAGTATTTAAAGTTCTACTAAAGCGATAATATTTTTGCAACACCCCAACAAAAAGTCATAAATTATACAAGTTAAAAATATTACATTATTTAATCACATTTGTACAAATTCAAGTAAATACAAGGGCTTCATTTTTCTAGACAGTTTTTGCAAGATAACCATCAAAACAGCGAGTGGAAAAGTAGGAAAAGTAGGATAAATAGATCATTGATGTCAGTGTTTACTATCAAGCTAATATAATGTAACTTAGTTGATTAGAGTTCCAATGGATTGTAGAAAAAATTAAATAATAGTGTATCAAAAATTGCTACGCTGAATTCCAGTTTCAGTAGGCAAATAGAAAAAATTATCGCTTGTGACACTCATTTATCATAAATATCTGGAACAGCAATGTATAAAACTAAACGTAAACGGGGAGTTGTACTAACTTCCACAGGAATTAAACGGTTACAATCAGCAATTCTTTCTGTGGAGATAGTAGAAAATAAAGGCGAACACTTGAGTTTAGAAGAAATAAGCTCGCGCATTAATGTTTCTAGTAGAACTTTGAGTAAATTATGGTCTTTAAGTGAAAGTGTAGATCAAAAGACTATAAAAATCTGCTTTAGCGCTTTTAATCTAGAATTACATAGCGAAGACTACACCATAGTCAACAAAGCAAATGAGACTGAAACATCTGAGTTATTGTCTATTATAAATATAGAAGAAGATTTATCTCAACGTTCCGAATTAACCTCATTTGTCGAAGAACATCACACACAAACTGAACAGATAGAAAATCTTTGGTCATACCCGGATGGTCCCGTACCTTTAAATTCTCACTTTTATATTGAACGTCCTTCACTAGAGAGAAAAGTTTATCGAGAAATAACTACTAGTGGCTGCGTGATTCGGATTAGGTCTCCCAAACAAATGGGTAAAAGTTCCCTTGTATTGCGGCTTTGTGACTTTGCACAGAAACTTGGGTATCAGACTGTGAATTTGAATTGCTATCAATTCGATAATGAGTGTTTAACTGATTTAAATAAACTGTTGCATCGTCTTTGCTGGAAAATTGCAACAGGGTTAGGTATAGACCCAAACCTTAAGGAAAAGTGGAATGAAGAAATTGGCTACAACTTGAGGAGCGGCTTCTATTTAGAAAACTATTTGCTCGAACAATGTCAAACCCCAGTGGTTTTAGTGTTGAATGAAGTTGACCGTTTTTTTGAATATCCTCACATTTGTCACGAGTTTTTTGCTTTGTTGAGGTCATGGTGTGAGGAAGCACGACACAATCCCAACTGGCAAAAGCTGAGGTTAGTAATGGTTTACTCAACCGAAGACTATATCTCTATGGATATTAACCTCTCTCCTTTTAATATTGGTCTACCTATTCGTCTAAACGATTTTACTCAACCACAAGTAGAAGATTTAGCTAGGCGGTATAGTTTAGACTCGTTTAAAGCTAAAGATTTTGCCAAGCTGATGTCACTAGTAGGAGGACATCCCGCACTAATTCAGATTAGTTTGTACTATCTTTGCTCTCAAGAAATGACCCTGCAAGAAATAATAGAGGATGCGATGGCTAATGGCGGCATCTACCGCGATCATTTATGGCGACACTGGAGGAAACTGCAAGAAAATCCTAGATTAGCAAAGACCTATGCTGAAATTTTGGCAGCAAAGGAGGATATTTCTCTTAACCCTATTGAGGCTTATAAGCTTGAAAGTTTGGGATTAATTTGCTTTGAAGGCGATCGCGTTTTACCACGTTGCGAACTTTACCGTGCCTATTTTGCCAAGCAACTATGTACAATTGTTTGATAGAGCGACAGTAAGGCACTCAATATCAAGTACCGTTACATAAAACTATGCTGTAAAACTTGCAATACTTACTTTCAATAATTTGTCTACAAATTACTAGTCATTATGTTAATGTCTTTATTTGATAATCACACTTAGATATGAGATATCAAGTAGGGGGTAGTCTTCGCAGTGACGACCCCACATATGTTACCCGTCAGGCAGATGAACAACTCTATGTCAGCTTGAAAGCTGGCAATTTCTGTTATGTCTTCAACTCTCGTCAGATGGGCAAGTCATCGTTACTACAACGCACAAGTTATCGTCTTAAGGAAGAAGGGCATTTTAGTAAAGACTCTTAGATATAAAGCTGCTGTAGCCTCTACTAATCACAGAGGTAAATCATAACTCGCTTAACACTGTATAAATTTTAACGGTAGATAGAAAGATAAATCATGCCAGCACTTCGTATTCTTCAATTAGTTGGGTCTGCACAGGATGATTTTTACTGTGATTTATCACGCCTTTACGCCCAAGATTGTCTAGCAGCAATGGCAGAGCGATCGCAGTATGATTTTCAGATTGCATATATCACACCCGATCGCCAGTGGCGATTTCCTACCTCCCTCAGTCCAGAAGATATTGCTGACACCAAACCAATTCCTCTGTTTGAAGCTATAGAGTTTATAACGGCACAAAACATTGACCTTGTGTTACCACAAATGTTTTGCATTCCTGGAATGACTCACTACCGCGCCTTATTTGACCAGATGAAGATCCCTTACATTAGTAATACTCCAGATATTATGGCGATCGCTGATTAAGAGGTTAGTTAAGGTAGCGATCACTTTCAAAAGGTTTTTAATTCCTAATTTCTTACTCCATCTACTTTCTAAGATTCAAAGCGATTGCCTTCTCTTTTGCTTCTTTTATGGTTGCTCCTACGCCAACAAAGACGCTAATGCTTTCCCAGACAAATATTTTAAAGAGTTCATACAACTTAATTATAGGAATTCGCTCTGTATTTTTGAATTTACTTGCGTGGGAAGGCAAGAGGCAATAGGCAATAGTAAAGAAGGCTTTTGAGTTGTACAGAGTTTTTTTCAAAAATCAAATAGGAGTCCTATATATGTCTAATTATCCTAGTAATTCAATAGGTTTTATTTTACTAACTCATACAAAACCTCTACAAATTTACAGATTGATAAATACGTTAAACAGGATGTTCAACTATCCTTTAATTGTGTGTCATCATGATTTCTCAAAATGTGATTTATCTGTAAATTCTCTGACAAAAAACGTCTTATTAGTACGTCCTTACCTACAGACAGAATGGGCGAACTTTACTTTAGTAGAAGCTACAGTACAGGCACTACAACTGATGTGTGAGGTTCCAGATGCACCGGATTGGGTTGTATTACTAAGTGGAGCAGACTATCCCATTAAAACTGCAAAGCAAATATTGGACGATTTAGCCTCAAACCCTTATGATGCTTATATTCAGTATGAGCAAATCACATATAAAATTTATAAAGACGATTTAACACCAAATATGTTATGGCTGAAAAATTCCTATCAACGATATTGTACAAAGTCATTTTCTTTTAATTTATCAAAAAAATACTTTGCTCAACTAAATCTAGAAATACGCTTAGAACACCCACTATTAACAAAAGCTTTCCTTCCTTTTTCTAATAAACTAGCTTGCTTCAGTGGAAGTCAATGGTTTTGCACCAATCGCAAAGCTGCCGAATACATTATTAATTTCCACAGTCAGAAAAATGCTTTAACTTTGTACTACAGTAATCTTAAGTATACAGACGAGTCATATTTTCAAACTATACTTGCTAATGCACCTCACCTTCAACTAAAAAATGACCGTCGCCGATATATTGATTGGTCAAATGGAGGACCTCATCCAAAAGTGTTAGTAATGGAAGATTTGCCTAATCTAATTGCATCATCTGCTCATTTTGCTCGGAAATTTGACATTGATACAGATAGCAATATTCTCGATGAACTTGATAGGATTACATCCTAATATTCACTTAAAATTATGAGCAACTCAGCTAAATAAATTCCAACTAGGTTGCTACTAAGTTGAGGAAAATTTTCATAAGCGTATCCTAAACAGATAGCAGCAACCACCTGTAAATTTAGGACTAACGATGCACTTCAACTCTAGGAAACATATCGCAGTCTATTGGCTCACCAGGTTTTTTGGCTTTGAATGAATTAAATTCTGGGAGATCAATTTCTTCAAGAGGTCTGAAAGGCCATGCTTTCGGGCGGTGATAGTAAGTAACATCATCACCAGTCCAATTCGTTACAACTGCACGGCGTTGGGTGGAAGATATGTTAGTTACTGAATGATGAATTGTGAGAAAATCATGAACCAAGCAATCTCCAGGCTCCATATCCCAAGACAAAATTTCGTGAGGCTCTGGCTCTACAAACCAGGAAGGGTTTGCTCCTTCACGTAACTCTTTACCCCATTGATGAGAAGCTTTTATATACTCTAATCGACCATTTTCTTGGTTCGCGCTATCTAAAGCCAGCCAAATTTTACAACACTGCCAACCTTGTATAGGCCAGTAAGGTAGGTCATTGTGCCATCCTACACGGCTGTTTACTTTCGGCTTTTTAACAAAAAAACCGTCGCTCAAAAAGTTTAGTTTTTCTGATTTTAATACTTGAGCAGCAAGCTTTGCTAGCGGAGATTCAAAAGCCAAAGCACGGAAATCAGCATCAGTGAGCCATAAGCTACTAGTATGCTCCACACGTCCTGCTGGTCTGGGGATGCCTTTAGCTTCCAGAGGGCCAGGAATTAATACATTTCTGTCAACAGCTGTTCGTATCCGTTCTACCCAGATATCATCCAAAACATTTTTGACGCAGATAACGCCGTCTTGCTCAAAAGCTTCAATTTGCTGAAGACTGATTTTTGATGTGTCTACCTTAAGCATCCTAATTTTTTTAGATTTTGAAATTTAACTTATTTGAATTAGATAAGCTAATTGGCATTCAGATTGCATCTTGAAACAGGAATTATAACCAGACTGCAAATTAAATGCATATTAGCTTATGTAACAACATATTTAAAGAACATGATTCACTAACATGAACTTTTTAACTATGTTACAAAGCTTTTCTAGTATAGAGTAGAGATATAAGTTATAAATTCTTTCTGTAGTTAGATAAATATCGAGATTGAGTGTAACATTGTTTATTTACATCCGTAACCAATAAATTTTAGCCTAACTACCCAAATCTTTTTTTACAATGAGTGGAACAAGTGATGCTAGTCGTAATATACCAGATACAATGAACACTTCCGCTATGCCAAAAGACCCAGCAAATTGAGCGATTAAGCCACCTATAGTTGCTCCTAAAGCACCACTTGCTCCCGCAACAGCTGCTGCTGTTGCAAAATAGATAGACTGATTTTTTACCGTTGCAATCTCTATCTGAAGATTGTTGCTGCACAAGTCAATTGCTCCCCAATTACCCCCAATAAATATGTGTAATAGCGGCAACCACAGCCAGAGATCGAGAGGACTAGAACCAATCCTCAGCCACAACCAGGGTATAATTGCAATTAGAATTCCACTATAAATTAAAATCGGACGATTGCCTATTTTATCTGATAATCTACCCCACAGAATGAGCATCAGCATGTGTGCCCCTGCACGCAGGCTGTTATAGAAAGTTACCCAACTCACATCCAGGTTTAGCGTATCTAACAAGTAGAGATTAAAAAACGGGGCACTCAGGTTAACAGCAAGTGTCCATGAGCCGAAATAAAGCAGAAACACCAAAAAATTAGAGTTTTTCCAAATACTGGTATCTATCTTCTTTTGGGGAGTTGGTATTTGCGGCAGACAGATGGCTTCAGATATCTCACCAGGTTCATTTGGTGTCGAGTCTGACTTAATCTCACTTGTTTGAAATGAGTTAGCATAATAAGTATTTTGTAATTGGGGATTTATATCTACCTGGAAATACTGACACCCCAAACTCACAATTCCAAAGATAATGCCTAAGAGCAAAATCACCCCATAACCTTGGATAGTTCCCCCATACCAATGTGATACAACTAGACCAGCTATTGGCAAACTGACCAATTCGGTTAAATTAGCAATACTATTTCGTAACCCGAAATATCTTCCTCGCAATCGTCGTGGCACTAACATTGCTATCCAACTAAACCACGATGCAGTTCCTAGTCCTCCTAAAAGATGGCTGCATACGAGAATAAAAAGTGACAATATCACTAATTGGTTGGAATTAAGCCCTCCCCAACTAAAGCTAACAATGCCAATTACTAAAATCAACCACAGTAGCCGAGCAATCCCATGAGTGCGAAGGGAGTACTGAAAGCGGCTAGTGCTGCGTTCAGACAAATAAGCACCCATCGGCTGAAAGAGATTCACCAACATGGGGATAGAACTCACCATGCCAAATACCATCGGAGTGGCATCTAATTCCACCAAAAAATTACCTAGTAAAATTCCGCCGGTGCCAATAGAGAAAACTGCTGCGAAAATACCATCGACAGTGGAAGCTCTCAAACTGCTGCGAATAGCATCTTTAGAAATAGGAGGGTTGAGTGTTGAGGCTGGAGAGAGGGTTGTTAATGGTGAGGCAATCTGAGCAATTTCTATAGGAAGAGGCGCACCTGTTTCAACCTGATAAGAATCCATAAATCTAGTATTTAATAAAATGATAGCAAAGCATCTTAAATTAAATAGGACTTACGCATTAACTATGAAATGTAGGGGCGATACCCTACGGGAAGCCGCAACTCTTAGAGACGCTTTGCGTAGCTTGCTTCTCTGTAGGAGTATGCGTCTACATGAATTGCCCCTACCGTACAAGTCTATTTTCTATAAAAGAATGATTAATAACCCTCTTCTGTCACTCTCCGGGATGAGCAAGTAGTAACTAAGTGAAATTATCCAGAAGCATAATAGGGTTTAAATTGATTCATTCCACTAATTAATTGATTGAATTCCAGCAATAAATTAGAATTTTGGAAAATATGTATCCAGGGATAAATCAACCAAAATAATAATAGTGGTTGGGCAATGAGACGCAAATTATTTAAAGTATTTTTCCATCCGGATTCATGATTCCATTGTTGATGATTAGAAAAATCAGCATCACTATTTTCTTGTAACTCAGGTTCAATTTTACGAGATAAATTTAAGCCTAACAAGGCGGAAGAATTTAAACTAATCATTGTATAAACACAAAAAATAATTTCCCACCATCTATCAATATGTTGAAAATTTGTGAAACAATAATCTGTCCAGCCTAATTCCTGCTTACACTGTCGAAAACCATATTCTACCCAGGTTCTTAATCCATATAAATCACCTAAAGTTTTCTTGAGATTACCTTGAAGATTTGTCATCACAAAATAAGTAGAATTCTCTGGCATGGTTTCTGGATCAGTAGTTATTTCCCAGTAAGTTATGGCTTTTTTTTTACCATAAATTATTTCCCTAATGTATCTAATTTCTGATTTCTGATTGCTAAATGTTCTCTCTTTCTTTACACCACTTATTCGCCCTAACCCTCTGTCATGCTGGCAGCCAGACTCCATGATTATTTCTTATAGCTACGACATAATCTAATTTATATTCAGCTAGTTTTCTAATAAATTCGCTACTTTCACCATATAAACTATCCGCTAGTACTAATTTAATAGTAAAGCCTGATTCAATTAGCTCTGTAATAATTTCTGATGCTAACTCTCTTTTAGTTTTATATTTATCTCCTGATTTTAGCGCCCCTTTTGGTTTGAATATTTTTACACTTAAAGGAAAAGTTATATTAGAGTAAAGTCCATAAGCATTGACTGCAAACGTTACCATTATCAACTTTTCCGACACTCCCTAAATATTGTCTGGCTACATAATCAGTCTTTCTACCTTTTTTCCTGTCTCCTGTCTCATCTATTACTACTGTAATCGCATTGCCATCTAATGCTTTTTTGAGTTTATTTAATCTTCGTTGTTTTAATTCCTCTACTGACCAATCTGAATTAGCTAAAAAATGATGTAATGACTGTGCAGAATTTATACTTACGGCTTTCGCTATCTCTGGTAACGATTTTCTTTTAATTGGTGACATTATTCCCAAATGTAAATATTTGAAGCACTCATAATTTCTTACTTCCTTAAACAGGTCTTTATACTCTGCACAATATTCATCTATAATGGCAACTGTTGGGTGGGCATCTCTTGCCACATGTTTCAGGATTTGTAATTCTACATCCATTGCCCTGCTTACCTTCCAGAGTTTTTTCTTTTAATCCTTTTATTCAGAATACTCGGAAAGTGACAGAAGAGGGTTACTTGAATATCGGCTCAATATCGGTTTGATTTAAGCAGGCTCACAATCGCGCTGACGAATTGTTCTGGCTCCAGGGGTTTCGTTAGGTGCATCTGAAATCCAGCTTGAAGTGTTCTTTTCTGGTCGATTTCTGCGGCATAAGCCGTCAGCGCGATCGCGGGAGTCGCTCCTCCCTGAGTTGGTGGACGCGATCGAATCTGCTGCATCAGCATATAGCCATCGATTTGAGGCGTCATTAATGCCACCACTTTTTTAATACTAATTGCTCCAATTACTGTAATTTTTGCACCGACGCTCGAAGACTCGCTAACGCTGCGCTATCGGTAAAATGGTTTTTGGTCGTATGCTCTTGTTCCTTGTTGCGAACGTGCATGAGTTCTTGCCAAACCTAGTAAAACTCCTGTCTCATCTAGAAATACTAAGTTCTCTGGAGCTATGTCTTTTGAGTATGGAGTTTTCCGTTCTTCTGAATAAGGTAGCAAAGGTAAATAAATGAGTCAGCAGGAAAAAAGTGATAATCAAAGCACCTGTAACCAAGAAAATGCAGTAAATCCAATTCTGTTGAATCTGCCGTTAAACAGGTTGATCGTCGCACTAAGATTTCTGGAGCACAATGGAAGCGAGAAAATGTACCTCAAGTCCTGGCCCATCGCTGTGCCTACCTCAATGGATTATTGTCGGTTTGAGCCACTTCAAAAACTGAGATGCTCCCAACTGCGGTGACTAATGCTGCTAATTTGGCATTCTTCATGGTCAATTTATCTCACCATCTCTCGCTGATTTCCGTCAACTCAATCCCGGCTCCGGCATTATTGACCTTAAAGCCTATTATCGCGGCTTTCGATATGTCCATGAAATGTTAAAAATGCTTCCAGAAATCCCTGAGCCTATTTTATTAACCCAGATTTTTGCCAAGCTTACTGCTTTAGGACGCATTCATAACGTTTCTACAGGCGTTGAACCCTCGTAAATTGGCAGAGGTATTGATGTTGAGCGTACTGAATTTAATTCAGTCAACTACAGTCCCGATGGTAAGTTGGTTATCAGTGGCGATAATCAAGGCAATATTAAATTGTGGAAATTGAATACTCAGCAGCAATCTCCCATTTGGACAGCTCATCAAAATTCGATCATTAGAAAAGTTGCTTTTAGTCCCGATGGCAAAATGTTTGCAACCGCAGCAGACGATGGAATAGTTAAATTATGGCAACTTGAATGATTCAATGAACGGCTGAAGTAGGCTTGTGACCAAAAGCGATCACTCATCAAACACCAGAGCTTCTAGAACAGGGAAATTCAGCTTCTCTAAGAGACGCTACGCGAACCTTGTTGGCTGGAAACTCGGTTTCGGGTATAGAAGTCAAAGCAGATCATGAGGGTGAAATTTCCGCCGCACTTGTACCAAATCCTGAAAAATGGTCGCATGAGGCGATAGTTGCGTGGTCAAATCTGCGACCTGTAAGAAGGAAAAAACTGAATCGAGCGGCGAATTCGGGCGAGAATCCGGGTTTTGACTTTTTGCAGGAGTGTTGGCGTGATGATCCGGCTTTGCAAATTGTGATTAAAAAATTCGCTTTAGAGCCAATTGTCAAGCTAAATCAAACGCTTTAGTTATGCTTCTGCGACTGATCACAGATATAGGTGTTAGCTTGCACGGTCAATCAGCTTCACCTGGGGATTTAATTGTTTAATGAGGTCCTTGCTTTTATGGAGATTTACGCTGAATATAGACTGGTCTAATCCCATTATGTCGTTCTGCTCACTCTTTCCGGTCAGCTTATTGTCTCTTGGGGCTCCGCCTTCACCCCCTCGGCTAATCTGGGTATAGTTCATCAGGTTCTGTGCCTTATTGGAGAACTCGAATTCAACCAATACATCGTCTTTTGCGTCACGCTTGGACATTGCAAAATAGTGCATGGCTTGCCCCAGTGATCCACCATGGCCATAGAGAATATTGCCAAGGTCATTGCTTTGAGTATAGTTGTTCCAGTTGGCCGCGCTCATAGTGCGGTAAATACGCAGAGTCTTGGTCTTACCAGTCCTCCCCACAGTTGGCTCATCGTTAGCTTCTGAGAATTGCCCGTCCTGATGATCTACCCCGATGACATTTTCCATGCCCAGCAACCTTAACTTTACGTCCTGCACAACCTGCCTGGCTAAATCTTGGTTATTGTCGAACGCTTTGATTCCATTGTATTTCCGCAGCATTGCCCTCATATCATTCCTCAACCCGTTAACACTTTCTCCGTCCTGGTCAAGGTAATTGTTCTTTGCGATTCTGGTTGCACTCTTTGAATTTCGCTGAAAAATTTCGTCCATCTTGCCCCATTGATTGATATAGGGTCTCGCGAGGTTATAGATGTCGCCGAGCAGTTGCTCGTTATAAGGTTTGTATCTTGTATCGCCAATCAAAATCTCCCTCTGGATAACTGGGGCAAAATAGCTGGCAGCAGAGGGTGCGAGTTTAAGATTTTGCGCGGCAGTGGGCTTGCTTCGAGCCTCATGTAATAACTTCGGTTGTGCAACCTCTTTCTGCTGTATAGCCTCTTCGATGGGTCTATTCGCATCTTTGTCTAATAACGGTTGTATCCCGTTCCCTCCACCTTGCTGCACAACGTGTGTAAGCTCATGTGCCAACAACTCCTGCCCTCCACGGCTTCCCGGCTGATACGCCCCTTGCCGAAAGAACACATCCTGCGCCGTAGTAAATGCCTTCGCCTGTATCGACTGGTTCAACTGATCCGCCTGAGAATCCGTATGCACACGCACGCCGCTAAAGTCAGCCCCAAACGCCTGCTCCATCGGTTCTCTGATACTATAGGCTAATGACTGTCCATCACCTCTTGCACTTTGTATCCCGGCTTCCACGTCAGCTGATGCAGCCATGCCACCATCAGCCACACGCTGCACCATCGGCTTCATCTGTAATTCTTCATCTTCAGGCAATTCCTGATGCTGAATATTTTCTACTGGCTTAGTTTGCAATTCCTCTTCTTCAGTTACAGTTTCTCGCTGAACTTGCTGGTTTGATTGCTGATGAATCCGTTGGACTACTTGGCGTGCGGTTTCGTCTGCTTCTTGCTCATACTTGTCCCCTGGCTGGCCAATTGTCAGCTTTGCTTGTATTGGTGTATCTTGCTTTCTCAGTGGAATATTAGCAATATTATGACCAAATCGGGTTGCATGTTCAAGTCGAGAATTCAATAATCCCTTCATCTTGGCTTGTAATAAAGTTAGGCGCTCCTGTCCTTCGGACGTAATCGAGCCAGACTTCGCTTGTATGGAAAGTCCAGTTGCTTCCATCTGTTTTTCTGCAAAGCCTTCATTCTCTATATCAGTCGGTGTTTTAGCTGCAACTGATGCTTTTTGGATTTCGCTACCAAATGGTCTATGCGCTAATTGTGGAGATGAATTTAGCGCTAAGGAATTGGAATAGATAGATGAGTCAGTCTTTGAAGATTTTGTTTTGTGCATTGTTTTTACAAGTCCAATAATTTACGTCAACCTGACATCAATCAGAGATATCAGGAAAATCTTGAATATCGTGTTTTGAAAATCTAGGTACTTATGGTTACAAAATGCCAAAAACCAACTATTGGATCATAACAGTCACGAAATTCTGTTCTAACAGGATTTTATAACTGTTTTTACATTCTTTAAAAACAGACAATTTAGCTATTTGATTTTTGCCCAACAACCAGATTTCGAGATTTCCTCCAGCTTTTATGCAATATTTCTATTTTCGTAACAGTCCTTAACGACTTTGATCTGAATATGCATAAGACAAGAACTTTCAATAACTTTATAAAAAAGAAGATATGTATAGTATTTTAAAAGATATTCGCTTCATATTAAGAGATTTTTATCTATCTGGTGGTAGAGATTACTATTCAGTAACGTGAAATTATATTAATAATAGAGTTTTTAACTATATAAATTAACAATTTTATGTATTAAGGCAAATAGCTCGTTTCAACTTTTTACAAATCATGCTTTGTTTGCGATCGCATCCCAAGAAAAACCCGTAGCCACTGCCGCCGATTTTGCTAAAGCAGTTCAGAAGGTTGTTCCAAAAAATACGTCGCCTACTAGAACCAGTAACACAAAACAAGAAAAAGTCAAAACGCAATTGTGTAATTCTGTCACTGTTTCTTCCCTTTCGCATCCTCGTTATGGAGATTCGGGAGTAATTGAGGCAGATGCACCAAATAACTATCAGCAGATTGTTACTTTCAGCGATGGTGAGAGGCTGCTGGTAAACAATGCTGATTTGGCTGATTTAAATGACGCAATTGTGTCCGAATCGAGTGGGCGGACTTACCCAAAAGAATATTCTGAGGCGATGTCTACGACGGGCTACGCCTACGCAGCACTCGAAGAACGCCATAAACAGGAACTAGAGCGACTTTCCCAGGAATTGAGGATTGGTTTGCAAACAGAGGCCACAGCCAAAGCAGAAGAACAAGTACAAGAGCAAATCCAATCTCTGCAAAACTTGTATAAGCAACAAAGGGAGCAAAACGTTCAGTTACAGCAACGCCTGGATGAGATGGAATCGCTACAGCAGTTAGAAATTGAGAATCAGCAACTTCAGCAACGTATCCAAGAATTGGAAAACGCGGTTGAACAGCGCCCTTCTCAAAAGTGGGGAAATACCATGACTCAAGCGACCAAAGCGTTAAACAAGCAAGTTAAACAAGCTCTGGAGAAAACCATTGATTTGCGATGCCTGCGGCGGGCGTAGCCATCGCTAGCCCAAGAACCCCCCAAGGAAAATGCCCAGGAATGTCTGCGGCTCATGGGCATGGCTTTGAAAAACTTAGCTAGTGCCATGAACAATACCCAGGCATTGGAGGCAGTTATCTATGACAACAGCACAGGCGGACTGTATTTTGACCTTGATGGCAGTGCGTCTGGGTTTACTCAGGTGGAATTCTAAGAACCTATCCCACTAATACCGAAATATGGTAATCTACTTCTCGTATGAGAGGGGTGTATCTGTGTATGGCTGGG